>CAYYGB010000021.1:0-10132 GCA_964471285.1 uncultured Candidatus Thioglobus sp. | reverse complement strand
CAGTCAAAGCGGTTCGTCTGTTTATTTTGATAGAGGATTTGTTACCTACAGCAATCAATCAAAGACAGATATGCTAGGCGTGCTTTCAAGTACTCTAGAAGAGTTTGGAGCAGTGAGTGAGCAGACTGCTATGCAGATGGTTAGTGGGGTTGTTAAGCAGGCAAGAGTGGATGTTTCGGTTGCTATTACAGGAGTTGCTGGCCCTCAGGGCGGCACTCAAGAAAAGCCAGTTGGTATGGTTTGTTTTGGTTTTTACATTTTAGGTAAATATTTTACAGCTACGCAAAATTTTATGGGTGATAGGTATCAAGTGGTTGACGCTAGTATTGATTTTGTATTAACAACATTAGTACATGAACTCTCAAACTAAATTTTCAGTCGCCCCAATGATGGATTGGACGGATCGACATTGTCGATATTTCCATCGTTTGATGTCTAAAAATGCACAGCTTTGGACTGAAATGGTCACCGCTAAAGCTATTATCCATGGTGATAAAAATCGCCTGCTTGATTATGATGCACAAGAGCATCCATTAGTCTTGCAACTAGGGGGTAGTGACCCTAAAGAGATGGCAACTGCCGCTAAAGTTGGACAAGACTGGGGTTATGATGAAATTAATATTAACGTTGGCTGCCCTTCAGACAGAGTTCAATCAGGTAGTTTTGGTGCTTGTTTAATGCAAACGCCAGACACTGTTGCCCAATGTATAGAGGCAATGGGTGGGGTTGTTGATACACCGCTCAGTGTTAAGTCACGTATTGGCGTGGATGATATGCAGAATTATGAAGAGCTAACAAACTTTATTGAAATTGTTAATAACGCCGGTTGTGATAACTTTGTTATTCATGCGAGAAAGGCTTGGCTTCAAGGGCTCAGTCCTAAAGAAAATAGAACCGTTCCTCCGCTAAATTATGATTGGGTATATCGAGTTAAAAAAGACTTTCCAAAATTGACTATTGGTATTAATGGCGGGATTACTTCTTTAAACGAAGTTAACGAGCATTTGAGTCATGTTGATAATGCTATGCTAGGAAGAGCGGCTTATCATCAGCCTTATCTGTTGGCTAATGTTGATCAAGAAATTCATCAAAGTTCTCGACCAGTTATTTCCCGAGAGCAAGTGCTATTAGAGTTTGTAGCGTATATGAAAAAACAGCAGGCAAATTCTGTACCTGTTAGGTCTATGACTAGACATATTTTAGGTTTATATCATGCACAACCAAATGCTAAAAAATTCAAACGCTTACTAAGTGGAAAAGTCGTTGAAATAGATCATTTATATCAATGGTTAGATCAAGGAGAAGCATTTGTCGAATCTTGATTTCTTTGCCAGTATTGACGTAGGTTCCAGCAAAATAGTGGCATTAATTGCGGATATCGAAGACAATAAATTTCATGTATTGGGTCATGCAACCGGGCCTTCTTTAGGTGTTAAGAATGGTGTTATTGTTGATGTTGATAGCGCTTCACAAGCCATTCAAAAGGTGGTTGATAAAGTCAACAAAAAGTGTAACCGAAAGCCTAAATTTATAGATATTAACGTATCCGACTTGCAGCTAAGCACCAGTAATCAAAATCGACCTATTAGCTTTAATGGCAAGACAAAAACCATCACCAAGGATGACGTGTTACAAGCTATTCAAAACTCTTCAGCGGGCGTCATGTCTGCCAATAAAAAAGAGCTTGACCCTGTTGTTAACAACTTTACGATTAATGACGAGGTAGAGACGCTTCCAATTGGAATGGAAGCTGCATTGTTAGGCGCTCAAGTACATCTTACCTCGGTGTCTAATCAGGCGATTAACAATATTAGCCAGAGTCTTCTCTCAAGTGATTTAGGCGTTGATAAAATCATCCTAGATTCTATTGCTAGTAGCTCGGTTTGCATCACTCAAGAAGATAAAGATAGAGGGGTTTGTTTGTTGGATATAGGCGCAGGTGTTAGTAATATTTCAGTTTTCGCTAAAGGCGGTATTGTATTTAGCCAAGTATTTAACGCAGGTGGTAATTCTATTACTAATCATATTGCTCAGTCATACAACACGACATTTGATGAAGCTGAGCGCTTAAAAATATCATATGGCATGGTTCAGCTTGATTCAATCACTAAGGATCAGCTGATTAAGTTTGAACAAATTGGCTCTGTTGAAGAGCATTATTTATCGCTGCATGAGTTGATTTCGGTGATTGAGAAATCTTATAAAGAAATTTGTACATTGGTCAAAAGAAGCTTAAAGAGTGAAAAGCTAGATAGAGCTATCAAAGGAGGGTTTGTGGTTATTGGTGGCGCGAGCAAGATAAAACATTGTGAGAATTTTTTGCTAAAAGAGTTTCGTTCACGTAGCAAAATAGCCACCATTAATAGAGATTTAGTCAGCGGTAATGAAAATATTTTAACCAATACCACCTATTTTTCTGCACTCGGATTACTGATCTGCAACACGCCAAAATCTTATTTACAAGAGCCAGATCAAGTGCAAAAGGGCGGCTTGTTTGGTACAATGCAAGAATTATTCAAGCTATAAAAGCAAATGATCAAACAAAGAACCATTAAAAAAGCAGTTAAGGCTCGAGGTATCGGTATTCATAGCGGTAGCGTTGTAAACATGACGCTTATTCCAGCGAAAGTTGATCACGGTGTTGTGTTTAGACGTATGGATGTGGGCGGAAAATTAGTACGCGCACATAACGCCTTCGTGAATGAAGTGGTACTATCAACAGGATTAGAAAATCAAGGTGTAAAGGTTTCCACTGTTGAGCATCTGATGAGTGCTTTTTCGGCGTTAGGAATTGACAATGTATTGGTGGAGCTTGATTCTTTTGAAGTGCCTATTATGGATGGCTCATCTGCACCTTTTGTGTTTCTGGTTCAATCTGCTGGTATTGAAGAGCAAGATGAGCATAAGCATTTTTTTGTTATTCACGAAACAGTCCGGGTGGAAAATGGAGATTCGTGGGCTCAAGTGTCTAAGCATGATGGCTTTAAAGTTTCATTAGAAATTGATTTTGACCATAAAAAAGTAAAAGAAAGTGGTCAGCAATTGAGTATTGATTTCTCACAGCAGTCCTATCTAAAAGAAATTTCACGTGCCAGAACTTTTGGCTACATGAAAGATGTGGAAATGATGAAAAGACAAAATCTAGCGCTAGGAGCAAGTATGGATAATGCAATTGCACTGAGTGATGATGATGTTCTAAATGAAGATGGTATGCGTTATCAAAATGAATTTGTAAAACATAAAATTTTAGATATCGTCGGTGACCTGTATTTACTTGGCTCTAATTTAATTGGACATTATGAAGGTTATAAGACTGGCCACTTGCTAAATGATCAGTTGTTATCGGCTATTTTAGAGAGGCCAGACACGTGGTCAATTGAAACTTTTGAGGAAGAAAATTCGCCAATTCAATTCTATTCAGAAGATTGGCAAAACTCCTTGTAATAGTAGGCATATCTTCGTATTTCATTTGGTATAATTAGTGAGTTTTTTATACCCAGCTTAGAATAATGAAATTAAATGGTGCGCAAATACTTGTAAATAGCCTTAAAAGTGAAGGTGTTAGTCATATCTTTGGCTATCCAGGTGGTGCTGTCTTGCATATTTACGATGCATTGGATGCTTGTAAGGATATTAAGCATATCTTGGTTCGTCATGAGCAAGGCGCTACACATGGTGCTGACGGGTACGCCCGAGCAAGCGGAAAATGTGGTGTTACGCTAGTAACCAGTGGTCCTGGTATTACCAATGCGGTCACAGGTATTGCGACTGCCTATATGGATTCAATTCCAATGGTTATTATTTCTGGCCAAGTACCTTCAGCTTTAATCGGTAACGATGCCTTTCAAGAAGTTGATGCAGTAGGTATTACTCGCTCATGTGTTAAGCATAATTTCTTGATTAAAGATATTAATCAAATTGCTAGTACCATTAAAAAAGCATTCCACATTGCCACGACTGGTAGACCGGGCCCTGTTTTAATCGACATTCCAAAAGATATTACCATTGAAACTATTGAAGAGCAGCCTTATCCAGAAAAGGTTGAGATGCGCTCTTATCAAACAGTTGGCCGTGCAGATGCTGCTCAAATTATTGCAGCAGCAGATCTTATTGCTCAATCAAAAAGCCCAATTGTTTATGCAGGCGGCGGTTGTGTTATTGGCAATGCTGACAAAGAACTTAGAGAATTTACACGCAATCTAGGCTTTCCAATTACTCAAACATTAATGGGTTTGGGTGCCTTTCCAGCATCAGATAAACAGTCATTAGGTATGTTGGGTATGCACGGTACTTATGAAGCGAATATGGCTATGCACGGCTCTGACTGTGTTATTGCTGTTGGCTCAAGATTTGATGATCGAGTGACTGCTAATATTGATAAATTCTGCCCAACTGCTAAAATTATTCATATTGATATTGATCCAACCTCAATTTCTAAGAATGTTGCCGTGGATGCACCTATTGTTGGCGATGTTAAATCTGTATTAATAGATCTTATTGCGGCCATGAAAGATAGGTCAATTCAAAATATTGACTCATGGTGGAAACAAATTGATGAATGGCGTAGTGTTGATTCAATGGCTTATGCAAATAAAGAGGGTGTTATTAAGCCTCAGCGTGTTGTTGAAGCTTTGTATGAAGTAACTAAAGGTCAAGCTATTGTGACATCGGACGTAGGCCAGCATCAAATGTGGGCAGCGCAATATTACCCATTTGACGAGCCTCGTCGTTGGATTAACTCAGGCGGTTTAGGCACTATGGGTTTTGGTCTTCCAGCTGCTATGGGAGCAAAGCTTGCCTGTCCTGATTTAGATGTAGCCTGTGTAACGGGTGAAGGTAGTATTCAAATGATGACCCAAGAGTTGTCAACCATGTTGCAATATGCAACACCCGTTAAAATTATTAATTTAAATAATGGCTATTTAGGTATGGTTAGGCAATGGCAAGAGTTTTTCTATGAAAAACGCTACTCCATGTCTTACATGGAAGCTTTACCAGATTTTGTTAAGTTGGCAGAGAGCTATGGCCATTCAGGTATTAAAGTTGAGAAAGAGTCTGATCTTATGCCTGCTTTGATTGAAGCATTTAAACAAAAAGATAAAACGGTATTTTTAGATATCATCACCGACCCTACGGAAAATGTATTCCCAATGATTCCATCAGGTGCAGGGCATAATGAAATGTTGCTAGCAGGTAGAGATGAAATGTCTTCTACTAATGATGCGGGATTAAACTTGGTATAAGTATGAGACATATAATTTCAATACAATTAGAAAATGAAGCGGGCGCTCTTTCAAGGGTAGCAGGCTTATTTTCAGCACGTGGCTTTAATATTGAATCACTAACAGTAGCTGCGACAAATGACTCAACACTTTCAAGAATGACTATTGTTAGTGTGGGTGATGATGGAATTATTGAGCAAATTGTCAAACAGCTTGATAAATTAATTGATGTGGTTAAGGTAGTAGATTTAACAGCTACTGAGCATATTGAGCGCGAATTGCTGCTAGCTAAGATTAGTATTTCGAGTGACACTCAAGCAGATGTTGAAGCTAAGCTTGATCAATTTAACGCCAAGATTATTGACGCGGCAGAAGAAGCTTATACTGTTGAGTTAGCAGGAAAAAGTCAAAAAATTAAAGATTTTCTAAATGCGTTTAATGCAGAGCAAATCATAGAGGTTTCTAGAACAGGCGTTACAGGCGTTTGTCAGAAAATATAAAATTAAATAAATAGGCGTTAGTTAACGCTCTAAATACAGAGGAAAAGAAATGAATAGATATTACGATAAAGATGCAGACTTAAACATTATCAAATCAATGAAGGTTGCAATTGTGGGTTACGGTTCACAGGGTCATGCGCATGCAAACAATTTAAAAGATTCTGGTGTTGAAGTGGTTGTTGCTTTAAGAGCTGGTTCAGCTTCAGCTTCAAAAGCTAGCGCTTCTGGCTTAAACGTTAAGTCAGTTGAAGATGCAACAGCATGGGCAGACTTAGTAATGATCTTAGCACCTGATGAATTCCAAGGTACTATCTATGCAGAAAACATTGAGCCTAATCTTAAAAAAGGTGCAACAGTAGCCTTTGCTCATGGCTTTAATATCCATTATGGTCAAATTTCACCACGTTCAGATTTAGACGTGATCATGATAGCGCCAAAAGCTCCAGGACATACGGTTCGTTCAGAATTTGTTAAAGGCGGCGGTATTCCTGACCTAATTGCTATTTCTCAAGATGCATCTGGTAAGGCAAAAGAAACAGCGCTTTCTTATGCTTCTGCTATTGGTGGTGGCCGTACAGGAATCTTGGAAACTTCATTTAGAGAAGAGACAGAAACAGATTTATTTGGTGAGCAAGTTGTCTTATGTGGCGGTACAACTTCATTAGTACAAGCAGCATTTGAAACGCTTGTTGAAGCTGGCTACGAGCCGGAAATGGCTTATTTTGAGTGTTTACATGAGTTGAAGCTAATTGTTGATCTAATGTATGAAGGTGGTATTGCAAACATGCGTTACTCAATTTCAAACACAGCAGAATATGGTGATGTAACTCGTGGTCCACGTATTATTACTAGCGATACTAAAGCTGAAATGAAGAAAATCTTAACAGAAATTCAAGATGGAACATTCGCTAAAGAGTTTGTGGCAAATGTAGGTGAACTTCCAGCTCGTCGTGAAGTTCAACGCGAACATCAAATTGAGAAAGTAGGTGAGTCGCTTCGCTCGATGATGCCATGGATTAACAAGAATAAAATTGTTGATCAAGCCAAGAACTAATCATTCTTATTAAACGCCCAACTTAGTTGGGCGTTTTCATTTCTAAGGCGTTATAATTAAATTATGAATACGAGTAAAATGAAAAGAGGCATCTATCTATTACCAAACATCTTAACAACCTTCGGGTTGTTTTCTGGTTTTTTTGCTATTATTCTAGCAACAAAAGGCCAGTATGCTGAATCAGCTATTGCTATCTTTATTGCTATGTTGTGGGATGGCCTAGATGGGCGAGTAGCTCGATTAACCAATACACAGAGTGAGTTTGGTGAGCAGTATGATTCTATGGCTGACATGGTGTCATTTGGTGTTGCACCAGCACTATTAATGTATTTTTACCTATTTGAAGGTTTGGGTAAAATTGGTTGGATTGGTGCTTTTGTATATGTTGCTGCTGGTTCACTGCGTTTGGCTCGCTTTAATACGCAAATTGGTGTTCAAGATAAGCGCTATTTTCAAGGACTACCTTCTCCAGCTGCTGCAGCACTTATTGCTGGTTTAGTGTGGACCAAAGAGATGATGGGTCCTAGTGTTTATGATGATCAGTTTTTAGTTATCGGCTCGTGGATTATTTTGGTTTCTGCCGGCATACTAATGGTGAGTAATGTTCGTTATTACAGTTTTAAAGAAATCAACTTTAAAGGTAGGTCTTCTTTTAAATTACTATTATTAGCAACTCTCATTATGATTGTTGTTTCGTTGTGGCCTAGCGCTATTTTGTTTATATTTTTCTTCGTATATGCAGTATCAGGATTGGCACTAACAATGATCGAAGTACGGAATAAACGCGCCTTAAAAAAACAAGCTAAGAAAAGCTCAAAATAATTTATAATTAGATTTATGAATTATTTGACTAATTTTTATTTTCAAGGCTACTTCGTAGGCTTACAACGATTACTGCCGTAGGGCAGACATTAACTCGTGCGGCTTTTTAAGCCAACTACCAAACAATAGAATTAGAAAAAACATATATAAAGGAGACTTAAATGTCTGATAAATTAATTATTTTTGACACAACATTACGCGATGGAGAGCAATCACCAGGCGCTTCAATGACCAAAGATGAAAAGGTTCGTATTGCCAAAGTCTTGGAAAAAATGCGTGTTGATGTTATTGAAGCTGGTTTTGCTATTGCATCACCCGGTGATTTTGAAGCGGTTCAAGCGGTTGCCAATACAGTTAAAGACTCTACCATTTGTTCTTTGGCCAGAGCGCTAGATAAAGACATTGATCGAGCAGGAGAGGCATTAAAAGGTGCAAATTCTGCACGAATTCATACTTTTATCGCGACCAGCGATATTCATATGAAGATGAAACTTCAAATGACACCTGACCAAGTAGTTGAGCAGGCAGTAAGAGCGGTTAAAAGAGCTAAAAAATATACAGATGATGTTGAATTTTCACCTGAAGATGCCGGCCGTTCGGACGAAGACTTCTTGTGTCGTATCATTGAAAAAGCGATTAGCGCAGGTGCGACAACCATTAACATTCCAGATACGGTAGGTTACAACATACCTCATCAATTTGGTGCCACTATCAAGTCTTTGATTGAGCGTATTCCAAATTCAGATAAGGCAGTTTTTTCAGCACATTGTCATAATGATTTAGGATTGGCAGTGGCTAATTCTCTTTCTGCTGTTCTAAATGGCGCTAGACAGGTTGAATGTACTATTAATGGCTTGGGAGAGCGCGCTGGCAACACAGCTTTAGAAGAGATAGTGATGGCTGTTCGCACTCGTCAAGATGAATTTAATTGTGATACTAATATTGATGCAACTCATATTTTGTCTGCATCTCGCTTAGTTTCTTCGGTGACTGGATTTATTGTGCAACCTAACAAAGCCATTGTCGGTGCCAACGCATTTGCACATGAAGCAGGTATTCATCAGGATGGTGTTTTAAAGCATCGTGAAACCTATGAAATTATGCGTGCAGAAGATGTAGGTTGGAATGCTAATAAGCTAGTTATGGGTAAGCATTCTGGGCGTAATGCTTTTAAGGCAAGATTGGTTGAATTGGGCGTTGAATTTGACTCTGAAGAGAGCTTAAATGACGCTTTTAGACGTTTTAAAGAGTTAGCTGATAAGAAGCATGAGATCTTTGATGAAGATCTTCAGGCGCTAGTATCAGAGACTCAAGTAGTTGAAAGTGAACACATTAAATTGGTTTCATTAAAAGTGACATGCGAAACGGGTGAGAAAAATCAAGCAACGGTTGTATTGTCAGTTGATGGAACTGAAAAAAGCATGACAGCTGAAACTTCAGGCTCTGTTGATGCGACTTTTAGTGCAATTAATAAGCTACTTGATATGCAAGTTAATCTTCAGTTGTACTCTGTATCTAATGTTACTCAAGGGACGGATTCATTGGGTGAAGTTAATGTGCGTTTGGAGCATAATGGCAAGATTATTAATGGCCAAGGTGCAGATACAGATATCGTTATTGCAAGTGCCAAAGCCTATCTTCATGCTCTTAATAAAGTTTTAGCTGATACAGATAGAGCTCATCCTCAAATCTAGTGTCAACACTTAGAGCGCGTTATCTTAATGCATTGGATATTCCAGAGTATTTGTATACTACTAAAGGTGTAGATACCTCAAATCCGGCGCCAATCCAAACCCGTTGTTTGGTGGTTGAGACCCAATGCTCTAAATCTATTTGTGAGCCTGGAGAGGTACAAGATTTTTTATATAAAATGCTTTCAGCAGTGGGATTAGCGAAAAAAGATGTTATTTGTATTAAGTCTGAATCCGATTCAGTATTACAAGAGATTAGTAAATACAATGCCCAAACTATTTTATTAATGGATACTAAGGTTTCATTAGTAAAGGATAAGGTTTTTTCTATGCGCCACCCCAGTGATGTTTTAAAAGATGAGCAACTTAAGCGTGAAGCGTGGGAAGTTTTAAAACAAGTTAAAGTATGTCTAAAGTAGATTACAGTCTTGGCGGCTTTGAACGTCCAAAATTACAAACACCTAATGGTGAGAAAAAACTACTCATGCATTCTTGTTGCGCTCCGTGCGCTGGCGAAATTATGGAAGCTTTAAGTGTTTCTGAAATTGACACAACCATTTTCTTTTACAATCCTAATATTCATCCTAGAGAAGAATACGATCTTCGCAAGGAAGAAAATATTCGTTTCGCACAAAAACTTGGTATGCCTTTTGTAGATGCAGACTATGATAAAGATGTTTGGTTTGATCGAATCAAAGGTCAAGAAAACGAACCAGAACGAGGTGCACGCTGCACATCATGTTTTGATATGCGTTTTGAAGTAACCGCTCAATATGCCAAAGCACAGGGATTTGATTTAATCTCTTCAACATTGGGCATTTCTCGCTGGAAAGACATGGGTCA
>CAYYGB010000020.1:0-10280 GCA_964471285.1 uncultured Candidatus Thioglobus sp. | reverse complement strand
GTGGTAAAGAGATCAGCGCAAGTGATATTGACCTTAATGTTCGAGCTTTATCAAAGGGATTATTGCATCATGCAATGATGGGTACTGCTGCGGTAGCAATTGGGACTGCAGCAACCATTCCTGGAACACTAGTTAACCTTGCTGCAGGTGGCGGTGAACGTGAAAATGTTATTTTTGGACATCCATCTGGATCGCTAAAAGTGGGCGCAGAGGCAATGCAAGATAATGGTGACTGGACTGTAAATAAGGTAGTTATGAGTCGTAGCGCAAGAGTTTTAATGGAGGGATCAGTTCATGTTCCTGGAAATATTTTTGACCATGTGTAACTAACAATTAATAGATTTTAGAAAGAATTTAGGTATTAAATAATGGGAGATTTAAAATGAATTACCAACAAGAATTAGCTGCATCAAAAGACGATCCAGAAAGCTTTTGGAGAGAAAAATCTGAAGCCCTTGAATGGTTTAAAAAGCCAGAGAAAATATTAACACAAGATAAAGATGGCATTCATCACTGGTTTGCAGATGGTGAGATGAACACAGCTTACATGGCACTTGATTATCATGTTGAAAATGGTCGTGCTGATCAAGCTGCCTTAATCTACGACTCTCCAGTTACAAATACAAAAAAGACCTACACTTATCGCGAATTACGCGATGAAGTTGCACTAATTGCCGGCATGCTAACAGATCTAGGTGTTGAAAAAGGCGACCGTGTCATTGTATATATGCCAATGATTCCACAGGCCGCAATGGCCATGCTAGCCTGTGCTCGTATTGGTGCCATCCATTCAGTAGTATTTGGTGGTTTTGCTGCACCTGAATTAGCATTACGTATTGATGATGCTAAACCAAAGGTAATCTTAAGTGCATCTTGTGGTGTTGAAATAAAGCGTGTTATTGAATATAAGCCATTAATTGATAATGCTATCGAAATTGCTAAACACACTCCTAAAAATGTCGTTGTATTCCAACGCCCAGAAGCAACAGCTGAACTTTCACGAGATGGAGACCTAGATTGGGTGGAGACTGTCAGTAAGGCTCAGCCTGCAGGATGTACACCTGTTAAAGGATCTGATTTGCTTTATATTTTGTACACATCAGGCACAACAGGAAAGCCTAAAGGTGTGGTGCGTGAAAATGGCGGCCATGCAGTTGCGATGAAATACAGTATGAGTGCTATTTATGACATGAAACCAGGCGAAGTTTTTTGGTCTGCTTCTGATGTAGGCTGGGTAGTGGGGCATTCTTATATCGTATATGCGCCTTTGTTACAAGGTTGTACTACAATATTTTTTGAAGGAAAGCCAATTATGACGCCTGATGCTGGTGCCTTTTGGAGGGTTATTTCTGAACATAAAGTTAAGGCATTATTTACTGCACCTACCGCTTTTAGAGCGATTAAAAAAGAAGATCCAAATGGTGAATTCATAAAGAAATATGATTTATCTTCTTTCGAGACTTTATTTGCTGCAGGTGAGCGATTAGATCCGCCAACTTATGAATGGCTAAATGAACAGTTTAAACTACCAATTATTGATAATTGGTGGCAGACAGAAACGGGCTGGCCAATTTCTTCTAATATGCGAGGTATTGAGAAAATGCCGATCAAACCAGGCTCGTCAACTGTTCCTGTGCCGGGTTATGATATACATATTTTGGATGATAACGGTCAAGAGGTTGTAGCCAATAAACAAGGCAATATTGCTATCAAACTACCCTTGCCACCCAGTTGTTTAACGACTATTTGGGGTGATATTAATCGTTTTAAATCGAGCTATTTAGAAACTTTTCCTGGCTACTATACGAGTGGTGATGGCGGCTATATTGATGAAGACGGCTATTTATTTGTGATGGGACGGACTGATGACGTTATTAACGTTTCAGGACATCGACTATCTACTGGCGAAATGGAAGAGATCATTGCTACACATCCGGCCGTGGCTGAATGTGCAGTTATTGGAAGAAGTGATGAGCTTAAGGGGCAAATGCCATTAGGATTTGCTATCTTAAAATCAGGTGTTGATACAGATCACTCAGATATCAAAAAAGCATTAGTTCAATTAATGAGAGAAAAGATTGGAGCGGTGGCTTGTTATAAAGACACCGTTATTGTTGAGCGTTTACCTAAAACACGTTCTGGAAAAATTTTGAGAAAAACCTTAAGACAATTAGTTGATGGCGAAGATTATGTCATACCATCAACTATTGATGATCCAGCTATTTTGGATGAAATTCAACAAGAATTACAACAATAATAAATACAAATAATAATATAAAACGGAGATACCAATGGATGTAAAAACTGCATTAGCACAACGAAAATCAACACGAGCTTTCTTAAATAAAGAGGTTCCTATAGCAACAGTAAACGCTATTTTAGAGCAAGCCAAAACAGCGCCTTCTGGTGTTAATACACAGCCTTGGAAAGTAGCTGTATTGACAGGGCAAAGCAAAAAGGACCTTGAACAGAAAATGGAGTCTGAATTTAGAGCTGGCAATAAAGGCACAATGGATTATCAGTATTATCCAGAGCAATGGGAAGCTGAATATAAAGAGAGACGCAAAGCTTGTGGCTTATTAATGTACTCTACGTTGCAAATTAAGCGCGAAGATAAGCAAAGACAGCTTGATCAGTGGGCGGCAAATTATCGCGCCTTTGATGCGCCTGTCATGTTGCTTTTCTTTATCGATAAGGTAATGGAAAAAGGATCGTATTTAGATTATGGCATGTTCTTGCAGTCTATTATGTTATCTGCAGTTGAACATGGATTAGCCACTTGTCCTCAAGCAGCTTTAGCTGAGTATCCTGAGATTGTTAAAAAGGAATTGGGTTATGAAGATCAAGTGTTGATTTGCGGTATGGCACTAGGCTATGAAGATACTACTGAAGATGTTAATAACTATAGAACTGGACGTGAAGATCTAGATAAGCTTGTTCGTTATTTCTCTTAAATATTAAATGCATAAGCTCGCTTTTGCTTAGAAATCAATAAAAAATAACGCTTAGGCGTTATTTTTTTTAAGTATTATTTGTTCAAAATTTTATATTTTTCAAATGGTATCTAGGTAAAAAAATGTTTAAAGTTGAAAATACAGAAATTCGTTTTCATGAGAATTGGCCCGATATAGATGTTAATCTAGCAATGGCTGTGCTTAATCTGGGTAGGTCATCTTCCCAATTTAATTTATTAGTAGAAACTGTTTGTGAGCAATTTAACATCTCTGTGTTTGAGCTTGAAGTATTAGTATTGTTACGATCTTTTCCTTATCCACATAGATTGACACCTTCTTTATTATCCAGCTCTCTTATGGTTTCTTCAGGTGGTTTAACCAAAGTCTTGATCAAACTTGAGTCTAAAGATTATATTGTTAGAGATGCAAATCCTACCGACAAAAGAAGTAAGATTGTCAGATTGACAGAATTAGGTGTTGTTTTTATCGAAAAAAATTATCCATTAGTACAATATATGTCTAAACAATTTTTTGAATCTAAGCTGTCTAAGCGGGAATTGGCACTTTTAAGCACTTTGTTGACAAAACTACTTAAAGAATAATTCATATTATGAATTTTTGATTAAAAGCCTAACTACCAACCTTACCCAAATACCTTTCTAGATAGCTTTCTAGAAAGGTATATTAGAAAATACTGATAGTTATAGTGAAGTAGCTATTCTATGTAACATAAGTCATGAAAATCAACAAATAGGGGAAAAAACAAATGAGTAAAAATAAAAAAGATCAAAACACAATTAGTCGTAGAGACATGCTAAAAACAAGTGCAGCTCTAGCAGCAGCACCAATGTTTTTCACAAAAGGTGCCTACGCAGGATCGCATTCTAAGAACTTTACTAACAATCCAGGTAACTCGTCTACAGTAACACTAGGTTTTAATGTGCCACAAACTGGTGCATATGCTGATGAAGGTGCTGATGAATTACGCGCATTTAAGCTAGCTGTTAAGCACTTAAACGGTGAAGGCGATAGCGGTATGATGAATACTATGAAGCCTATGAATTTAACGGGTAACGGTATTTTAGGAAAGAAAGTTACTTATGTAACAGGTGATACTCAAACTAAATCAGATGCAGCACGTGCTTCTGCTAAACGTATGATTGAGAAAGATGGTGTTGTTATGATTTCTGGTGGTTCATCATCAGGTGTAGCAATTGCTGTTCAAAGTTTAGCGCAAGAAGCTGGTGTTATTTTCATGGCTGGCCTAACTCACTCAAATGATACAACTGGTAAAGACAAACGTCGTTACGGTTTCCGTCATTTCTTTAACGCTAAAATGACAGGTTCTGCATTAGGACCAGTATTGAAAGAAGAAATGGGTACTGAAAGAAACGCATACCATTTAACTTCTGACTACACTTGGGGTTGGACACAAGAAGAGTCAATTAAAGAAACAACTGAAGGTTTAGGTTGGAATACTGCTGCAACTGTTAGAACGCCAGTAGGTGCAGGTGACTTTTCTCAATTTATCACGCCAATTTTAAACTCAGGTGCAGATACATTGATTCTTAACCATTATGGTAAAGATATGATCAACTCACTAACTCAATCTGTACAGTTTGGTTTACGTGACAAAATGGTTAACGGTAAGCAATTTGAAATTATCGTACCTTTATATTCTCGTCTAATGGCGCAGGGTGCTGGTAAGAACCTTCAAGGTATTTTAGGAACAACAAACTGGGATTGGCAGTTACAAGATGCTGGTTCTAAAGCATTTGTTAAGTCATTTGGTACTGAATATGGCTTCCCACCTTCAATGGCGGCTCATACTTGTTACGTGCAAACGTTGCTTTATGCAAATGCATGTGAAACTGCTGGTACATTCTACCCACCTGAAGTTATTAAGCAGTTAGAAGGCTTTAAATTTGACGGTATGGGTAACGGTGAAACTGAGTATCGCGCTGAAGATCACCAGTGTTTCAAAGATGTATTGGTTGTTCGTGGTAAAGAAAATCCAAATACTCAGTTTGACTTGCTTGACATTGTTAAAGAAGTTCCTCGTGCTGACGTTGAGTACGATGCTTCAATTTTCGGTGGCGACTTAGGTCCTTACAAAGTTTAAATCTTTAGATTTAAAAACTTAAATGCCAATTACAATTACTGTAGTTGGCATTTTTTTTAAATTTAGTACAATTAATAAGAGAAAAATATTATGGATGCTGTTTTAATACAATTACTTAATGGTCTAGACAAGGGTGCAGCTTACGCTTTGATTGCACTTGGATTGACATTGGTGTTTGGTACACTTGGTGTGGTTAACTTCGCACATGGTGCGTTATTTATGTTGGGTGCGTTTACCGCGGTAACATTTCAAAAGATTTTAACCATTTCGGTTAAAGTTATCGATCCAAGCATTACCTTTTTTACTGCCTACAAGGAGCAACCATATTTAGAAATATGGTTTGGAGATACGGGGCTCGCCATTATAGATTACGCGGTGCCACTGTCTATTTTTATGGCTATACCCGTTATGCTATTAATTGGCCTGGCCATGGAAAGGGGGCTAATTAGGTACTTTTACAAACGTACTCATGCAGAACAAATTCTAGTTACATTTGGTATGGCTATCGTTATTCAAGAAGTGATTCGTCATTTTTTTGGTGCAAACCCAATCCCAATGCCGCCACCCGATGTTGTCTCTAGTAGTGCAGCAATCGGTACTTGGCTTGGACTGAGCGATAATCTTATTTACCCTTGGTGGAGACTAATCTATCTTGCTTTTTCAGTGTTAATCATTACTTCAGTTTTTGCTTTTTTACAGCTAACAACTTTTGGTATGGTCGTAAGAGCGGGAATGTTTGATCGACAAATGGTTGGATTTTTGGGTATCAATGTACAGCGAAAATTTACCATTGTATTTGGTATTGCAGCAGTTGTTGCTGGGCTTGCGGGCGTTATGTATGCGCCTATATTACCGCCTGATTACCATATGGGAATGGACTTCTTAGTTCTCTCCTTTGTAGTTGTTGTTGTTGGTGGCATGGGCTCTTTAGGTGGCGCCGTTGCTGCGGGTTTCTTATTAGGAATCTTGCAATCATTTGCATCTATGACGGTAGTGAGTAATCTAATACCAGGCATCGATCAAGTAATTATTTATTTAGTTGCTGTGATTATTTTATTAACACGTCCTCGTGGGTTGATGGGACGTAAAGGTGTAATGGAGGATTAAATCATGGAAATTTTAAAAAAACGTAGCGATCTATTTATCATGACAGTATTCTCTATTGTCGTCTTTAGTATGCCTATATGGCTTGAGCCTATTGGTGCAAGCTATCCAGATCTTCTGCAAAAGTTTGCTATCTTTGGCATTTTTGCTATTGGTTACAACATTCTATTTGGTTTAACAGGATATTTATCATTTGGTCATGCTATTTTCTTAGGTGTGGGCTCTTATACGGCTGTATGGTCGTTTAAATTGTTAAGTATGAATGTTATACCGGCTGTAATATTTGGTACGCTGCTTGCAGGTGTTATTGCTGCTTTAGTGGGTTATGTAAGTTTACGTAGATCAGGTATTTACTTTTCTATACTGACATTGGCTTTTGCGCAAATGTTTTACAATCTTGCTTATTCAGTTCTATCGCCAATTACTAATGGTGAAACAGGCCTGCAATTAGCACTTGATGATCCAAGAGTGATTGATCGTTTATTTAGTGCTGCTGGTGAAGGCCTTCCATCAACTGAGTTGTTTGGTATCTCAATGAGTGGATATTCAGGATTTTATTTTTGTGCAGTGTTGCTTATCATGGCATTTTATATTTCTCTGAAAATATTTAATTCTCCTTTTGGGTTAAAGCTTAAAGCGATTAAATCTAATCAGCATAGAATGAAATACACTGGCTACAATACTCGCCCGTATTTGGTCACTGCTTTTATTATCTCAGGTATGTTTGCAGGACTAGCGGGCTCACTAATGGCAGTAACAGATCCATTAGCAGGCGCTGAAAGAATGCAGTGGACGGCGTCTGGTGAAGTGGTTCTGATGACTATCTTAGGTGGTGTTGGAACACTATACGGACCTTTGTTAGGCGTTGGAATTATTAAGTATTTGGAAAATATTTTTTCAGCTATTAATGAGGCTACATTGCAAAGCTTTTTCGCTTTTATGCCACAATGGCTAAATGATACGATGGTGGTGGTGATATCTCCATTTGTCGGCGAAGGTTGGCATTTAACGCTAGGACTTATGTTCATGGTAGTTGTTATTTTCCTACCTGGCGGAGTAACCGAAGGTTTTCAAAAAATTAAGAATAGATTTACTAAAAGCAAAGAGCAAGAAAAATTAAAACAAGGGGACGAATAAAATGAACAGTTCTGTTTTAAAAATTAGCAATGTCAATAAAACTTTTGGTGGATTAAAAGCATTAACTAACGTCAATCTAGATATTGAGAAAGGTAAGGTTCATGCAATCATTGGTCCAAATGGCGCAGGTAAATCAACTTTATTAAATGTATGTATTGGTTTATTAGTACCTGATACCGGTGAAGTGCTGTTTGACAATCAAAATATCATTGGCAAGCAACCTCATGAAATTAATCAAATGGGTTTGGCGAGAGTTTTCCAAACGCCTGAAATATTTTCAGAATTATCTTTGTTGGAAAATGTCATGATTCCAGCTTTATCAAAGCGTGATGGCCCCTTTAAGTTTAAAATTTTTAAAGATCTAGCTGATGAGAAAGATATCATGCAAGAATCCATTGATGTACTAGCCAGTATTGGTATGCAAGATAAAATGCATGGTGTCTCTGGAAGCTTGTCACGTGGTGATAAACGTAGACTAGAATTGGCAATGAGTTTAATACAGCATCCAAAGCTACTCCTATTAGATGAACCAACTGCAGGTATGGCCAGACATGATACCAATCAAACAATCGAGCTATTAAAGCAGATGAAAGAAGGTGGTATGACTAAAGTCATTATTGAGCACGATATGCATGTTGTGTTTAGTGTGGCAGATACTATTTCTGTACTAGCAAGAGGTGAAATTATTGCAACAGGAACGCCTGAAGAAATCAAAGCAAGTCCAATCGTAAAAGAAGCTTATTTAGGCGGAGGTACTCATGAGTGATAATAAATATAAAGCCGTTGTTTCAAAAGGGTCGGATAGAGCATTTTTCTCTTGTTATGATCTTCACTCTTACTATGGTGAGAGTTATATTGTACAAGGTGTTAGTTTCGATATTCGCGAGGGAGAGATTTTAGCCTTGTTAGGTAGGAATGGTGCTGGAAAGACTTCAACACTTAGGTCTATTGCTCGTGCTACTGATCCTCAAGTGAATCATGGAGAAATGTGGCTTGATCACCAGCCTTTACATAATATGGAAGATTATCAAGTGGCGCAATTAGGCGTTGCATTGGTGCCAGAAGATCGCTGTATTATTGGTGGATTGACTGTACAAGAAAACTTGCAATTAGCTCAAATAGAAGGTCCAATTGGTTGGTCTATAGAGCGTATCTATGAACATTTTCCAAGATTGGGTGAGAGAAAAGACCAAGACGGCATTACCTTGTCAGGCGGTGAGCAACAAATGTTGGCAGTTGCCAGGGCGTTGGCACGTGATGTTAAATTGCTACTATTGGATGAGCCATTTGAAGGTCTTGCACCGGTTATTGTTCATGAAATTGAAGACATCTTAATTAGTATTAAGAAGTTAGGTATTACCACTATTATTGTGGAGCAAAATGCAGTAGCTGCATTGCGTTTAGCGGATAGGGCGCTTATATTGGATACCGGCAAGATTGTATTTGATGGTAGTGCTCAAGAGGTTCTAGATGATGAAGTATTAAGGCATCAATATCTAGCTATCTAGATGCTGATATTTGTTAATTAGATTAGGGTAGTAAAAAGCTCAAATCTTCTTGATTGTAGAATTCATTAAAAATAACGCTTAGGCGTTATTTTTTTTGATTTTTTCAAAAACTATCCATTCGAGAGAAGTAAATCCAAAATTTTATAATTTGGCGCGTATTAATCAATCATTGTATTTTCTAATGCCGTGATTAGCTCAATTATTTAAGAGCTAACTCGTTCTTTTTAAATGATTTTTAAAACACTTATATAGCTTTCCAGAAAGGTATATAAGTGAACAGTGATAGTTAACCCTCACTGATATTAAGTGTGTATCATTTTCTCTGATTTGATTAATAAAGAGGGGAGTCTAAATGACCGATAACAACAACAAATACTGGAAGGCTAATATCGCACTGATCGTTAAGTGTTTAGCAATCTGGTTTGTGGTTTCATATCTATTTGGCATCGTGCTAGTAGATGTTCTAAACACTGTCAGAATGGGCGGATATAAGCTAGGATTTTGGTTTGCACAACAAGGTTCAATTTATACGTTCGTAATCTTGGTCTTTTACTATGCGAAAAGCATGGGAAAAATCGACAAAGAATTTGGCGTTGACGAAAAATAAATAAGGGGAGAAATACATGGATTTACAAACATTAACGTTTTTATTTGTAGGCGTAACATTTGCGCTCTACATAGGTATTGCTTTCTGGGCAAGAGCCTCCACAACTAAGGAATTCTATGTTGCCGGTGGTGGTATTCATCCTATAGCAAATGGTATGGCTACAGCAGCAGACTGGATGAGTGCAGCGTCATTTATCTCGATGGCTGGTTTAATTGCATTTTATGGATACGGTGGTTCAGTATTCTTAATGGGTTGGACTGGTGGTTATGTATTGCTAGCAATGTTACTTGCGCCTTACTTAAGGAAGCATGGAGCATTTACAGTGCCAGAGTTTATCTCTGATCGATACTATTCAAAGACTGCGCGTGTTGTTGCAGTTATTTGTCTAATCATTGCGTCAGTTACTTACGTAATTGGTCAGATGAAAGGTATTGGCGTGGCATTTTCAAGATTCCTAGAAGTGGATTATGAGACTGGCCTAGTATCAGGTATGGTTATTGTTGCTTTTTACGCTACGATGGGTGGTATGAAAGGTATTACATATACTCAAATTGCACAATACGTGATCATGATTATTGCTTATACAATTCCAGCAATCTTTATTTCATTTATGCTGACAGGTAATCCGATTCCTCAGTTAGGTTTAGGTAGTGAAATGGCAGACGGTACGTATCTATTAGATAAGCTTGATCAAGTGGTTACTCAACTAGGTTTTGCTGAGTATACAACTCAAGCTAGATTAAGCACAACTAACATGTTTGTTTACACGCTATCTTTAATGATTGGTACAGCAGGTCTTCCTCACGTTATTATGAGATTCTTCACGGTATCTTCAGTTAAAGCTGCTC
>CAYYGB010000019.1:0-10378 GCA_964471285.1 uncultured Candidatus Thioglobus sp. | reverse complement strand
GAATATTTTATGGAGGCTGGTGGTGAAAAGTATCAGTATATTCCTGCATTGAATAACCGACAAGATCATATTGACTGCTTATTTGGAATCGTTGAAGATAAAACCCGGGATTGGTTAAAGCATTGAATATCTTAATTTTAGGAGGTACTGGTCTTGTTGGTCAAGCGCTTCATCAAACCCTTCAAGACGAGCATCAAGTCCGAGCTTTTGGAAGAGATATATATTCTTCAACGCAACTCTTGACTGAAAACATTGAATGGTCAGATATTCTAATTCAATTAAGTGGTGCTTCTGTTGCTAAAAGATGGACTGCAAAATACAAACAAGAAATTTGGGATAGCCGCATTAAAACTAACCAGCAATTGGTTGATATTTTTTCCACATTAAAAAACAAGCCTAAGCTAATTTTTGCTTCTGCAGTTGGGTACTACCCCGAGTCTTATTGCGACGCCGCCCTAGATGAAAGTTGTAGCGAGCCCGGTTCAGACTACTTGTCTTCGCTATCTACTCACTGGGAAGAGCTTGCTAAAGAAATTTCAAATGATGCGTTAATCTTTAGATTTGGCGTAGTTCTAAGTAAGAAAGCAGGTGCATTAAAAGAAATGCTTCCTATGTATAAGTTAGGACTTGGAGGTCCTATTGGTTCAGGAGAGCAGTGCTTTCCTTGGGTCTATATTAAGGATTTAGTTCGTGCATTTTCTTATGGAATTAATAAAGATTTAACTGGAGTTTTTAATTTAACCTCTCCAGATTTAATTACTCAGAAGACATTTGGAAAGACATTTGCTAAAACATTAAGACGTCCATTTTATCTAACAACTTTTGAATGGCAATTAAAGCTTATATTTGGTGAGGGATCCCAGGTTCTAACTAAAAGTTTAGCAATCAAGCCTACTAAGCTATCTGAGCAAGGTTTTATTTTTAAATACCCAAAAATTGAAAATACTTTAAAAGATATTTTTAATAATTAGATAATTTTTAATAGTTGTACAAAAATAAATAAATTGTATAACAATTATTAAATATTTTAGGTATATTGGGAATCTAAATCAAAATAAAACAAGGATAGTTATGAATAAGAATATTGGTACTACTGATAAATTTTTGAGACTTATTGTCGGAATCGCACTTGTTATTGCAACTGTTTCAGGCAATCTTCCAGTATGGGGTTGGGTCGGTGTTGTTTTAATAGCGACGGCATTAGTTAATTTTTGCCTACTTTATAGGATTATTGGTGTTAGTACCCGTGACGATAAATAAAATTAAGTCAAAAAAATAATAAAAAAAGCCTGATTTTCATCGGGCTTTTTTATAATAAATACTATTGCTCTAGTACTTACTAAGATGTCTAATTTTTTCTAGTAATATTTTCTATAAATAACTTGATTTCCATCTTTAATCTCTACTAAGCGACAGTTGTTTTGATTTCTGTACTCGTATTCATTAATTAAATATTTACAATGCTTAATGCTATTACACACCTTAGTGCCACTAGAAAGTGAATTATCATTCTTATGAGCAACAAGCGTTAATGTGTGAGCGCTAACAAATGTTGATAGAAGGATAGTTGATAATAATATAGTTTTAATTTTTTGCATAGTTGATCTCTGTTATCTTTTTTTTAAATTATAACATTAATATATTATAATATTGTTTATTAACCAACTAAAATAGTAGGGTAATTGTGATAACTTTTTCTAAATGAGAATGGTTGATTATTAAACTAGATATATTAAGTCAAATTACACAATAAATTTATTTTTGTAAAAATATCCGTCGAGTTGAATCGAATAGTCCAAACGATAAAAAACCACTACTAAGTGGTTTTAAATTATCTAGATATTATTTTTGGTGGAGATGGCGGGGATCGAACCCGCGTCCGAAAACCTTCAAACAAAGAGTCTACATGCTTAGCTTGGTCTATTTGAGTTAGCCACCTACCACCCGACCATCAGGGATGTAAGAAGCGATTTCCGAAAGTTTTAACCGAATCATTTGGAACAAATAATCCTAGCGAGTCTGTGAGCGACCGCTACCCAAGAAGTACAGACAACCTCAAGGGAGCGGCTAGCTATGCAGCTAGAGCGTAGTTGTTTTCGTTTGCAACTATGTTTTTAAAGCATATTTTAACGAGTTATCTTTATCCTCGGCATGCGTCCTTGAGATCCAACTCCTCGTCGAAGCCATGTCATCCCCTGGAAATTGTATTATAACAGTATTTTATGCAATCGTTACTCTTGCAAACTTACGTTTACCGACTTGATAGGTCGCTGTGCCAATTTCTGGCTCTAGATTTCTATCAGTAATTTTTTCACCTTCAATTTTAGCCGCCCCTTCTTTGATCATTCTAAAGGCGTCTGAGGTAGAGTTAACTAGGCCTGCTTCTTTGAGGAGATTAGCGATTTTGATACCCGTAGCAAAATTAAACTCCGGCATTTCGTCAGGCACCTTGTTTTTGGCAAATCGATTAATAAAATTTTGCTGCGCTTGAGTTGCTGAATCAGCACTGTGAAAGCGGGTGATAATCTCATCAGCTAGTCGGAACTTAATATTTCTAGGATTTTCTCCATTTTTAACTTCTATCTTCCAGTCAGCAATAGTTTCAAGAGATTCGAAACTAAGTAGCTCTAGATATCGCCACATAAGCTCATCAGAAATAGACATAATTTTGCCAAACATGTCATCTGGGGCATCATCGATACCAATGTAGTTATCCAGTGATTTTGACATTTTTTGTACGCCGTCTAAGCCTTCTAAAATTGGCATAGTAAGAATAACTTGTGGCTCCATGCCAGCTTGTTTTTGCAGCTCACGCCCCATTAAGAGATTAAATTTTTGATCTGTACCGCCAAGCTCAATATCTGACTCTAATGCAACGGAATCATAGCCTTGTATTAAAGGATATAGAAACTCATGGATAGAAATACTCTTGCCAGATTTATAACGCTTGGAAAAGTCATCACGTTCCAGCATTCTTGCAACTGTTTGTTGAGAAGCGAGCTGAATCATTTGTGCAGAACTCATTTTCCCCATCCACTCAGAGTTAAAGACGACAGTGGTTTTTTCCTTGTCGAGAATTTTAAAAACCTGATCTTGATAAGTTTGAGAATTTTCAATAACCTGTTCTTGGGTTAGTGGCGGACGCGTGGCGCTTTTGCCAGTCGGGTCTCCGATCATGCCGGTGAAATCACCAATTAAAAACAATATTTCATGACCTAGGTCTTGTAATTGTTTTAGTTTATTGATGAGAACCGTATGCCCCAGATGAAGATCTGGTGCTGTTGGATCAAAGCCTGCCTTAATGCGTAAAGGCTTGTTTTTTGCGAGTTTTTTCTTTAGTTCATCGAGTGGCAATATTTCATCAGTGCCACGCTCAAAAATGGCTAATGTATTTTCTGTATTCATTTTTTTAAATTAGGTTTATTGTCTAATGTGACCGTCACCAAGGACGATATATTTTTGTGAAGTTAAGCCTTCAAGGCCAACTGGACCACGCACGTGAAACTTGTCAGTACTAATACCAATTTCAGCACCAAAACCGTATTCAAACCCATCAGCAAAAGCTGTTGAAGCGTTAATCATGACGGATGCAGAATCAACCTCGGTAATGAAACGACGACCTGAGGTGTAATTTTCGGTAATGATAGATTCTGTATGACCTGAGCCATGCTTCTCGATGTGGTCAATCGCGTCAGACATAGAGTTAACAATACGAATAGAAAGAATGGCATCTAAATATTCCGTATCCCAATCTTGTTCAGTTGCTGCAATGATTTGCTTTGAAAATTCCATTGTATGTTCACACCCTCTAAGTTCAACACCCTTGAGGGCATATTCTGCAATAAGTTCTGGCAATACTTTGCCAGCAGCTGATGCATGAACTAGCAGTGTTTCCATGGCGTTGCACACTCCATAACGGCGAGTTTTGGCGTTAAAAGCAATTTTTATGGCTTTATCAGCATCTGCATCTTTATCGATATAGGTATGGCAAATACCATGAAGATGTTTGATTACTGGCACTGTAGCATTTTTGCTAATAGCTTCAACCAAACCTTTTCCGCCACGTGGAATGATGGCATCAATATATTCAGATGCTTGAACCAATGCATTCACTGCTGCACGATCAGTTGTGTCAATCAATTGGACGCAATGCTCATCTAAATTAGCATTAGCTAGACCTTGTTTGATACACTGATAAAGTGCCAGGTTAGAATGAATGGCTTCTGATCCACCGCGCAAAATAACACCATTGCCAGATTTTAGACAAAGAGCAGCTGCATCAATAGTGACGTTTGGACGAGATTTATAAATAATACCCATTACACCTAAAGGCACTCGCATTTTGCCGACTTGGATGCCACTTGGGCGAAATTTTAAATCAGTGATCTCTCCAACTGGATCAGCCAATGCTGCAACCTGGTTAAGGCTTTCAATAATCCCATCAATACGTTTGTCGTCGAGTATTAGCCTGTCAAGCAAAGCATCATCTAGTTGATTGTTTTTTCCTTCATTGACATCAAGCTGATTAGCTTTAAGAATATCCTTTCTATTTAAATTAATTTGCTCGGCAATATTGATAAGTGCACTATTTTTTGATTTAGTAGTCGCTTTGCGTAAAGCTTTAGCGGCAATGCGCGCATTTGAACCTAGTGTGGTAATTAAGTTTTCTATTGAGCCCATTGGTTTTTCCCAGCCAAATTTAATAAAAGAGTGTGAAGTTCATCCACTACATTGAGATTATCCATGCCTTTGATGGAACGGTCAATACGTCCTAGTGATAATAGTAGTTTTTGGAGGCGCTGATAAGGATGACGTTTTAAAATATTGGTAATAACAGGTTTTCTTTTATTCCAAATACGGTGAGTTTGCAAAATAGAGCTAATGTCACTACCTTGGTGAATCTCAATGGACATGTTAATAATAGATTTCATTTCTCGATAAAGTGAGCTGCTTAATTGAATCGGCATAGCGCTGTTATTAAGCAACGTACTATAAATTTTATTAACCTGAATGGCGTTGCCAAATAAGGCTGCATCGATGAGTCCGTAAATGGTGTATTGAGATTGCTCTTGTGCCTGTGCGAGAAACTCTTGTGTATTTATTTGACCATCTGGGTAGGTGATTTTCAGCTTTTGAATTTCCTGCATGGAGGCTAGTAAATTTCCCTCAGTACAAAATGCGATACTTTGTGCTACTTCCTTATTGGCCTCTAGCCCAACACCAGCCATGTGATTACTAATCCAGCCAACTAAATGATCACTGGTTACTTCCCAATGTTGTATGACGCCACCAAATTGCTCAAGGGTTTTAAACCATTTACTTTTTTGCTGTGCCATGTCGAGTTTTCCAGTAGAAACAACCAGCAAAATATCGCTCGGAATGTTACTAGCCAAAGTAGTTAAAGCTTTTGAGCCTTTAACGCCAATTTTTCCTGTTTTGAGTTTGCATTCAATAATGCGCTTGGGCGAGAATAAAGAGGTGTTGGCAATTTCAGCAGTAATAAGGCCCCAATCAAAATTACCATCAATTTCAAAGCTGGCCTTTTCGTCAAAGCCAGCTTTTTTCGCAGATGATAAGATGGCGTCTAGGCTTTGCTCAATTAATAAAAACTCTGCACCAAAAACAAAGTAGAGCGATTCAAGCTTGTTAGATAGTTGGGAATTAAGCGATTCTGGCTTAATTCGCATTGAGTTTTGAAAGTCTTCTAATTAATTTCTTGATCAGTGTATTTCGTAATTGAGTATAAGACTCTTCAATTTGCAGTCTATCTGCTTGTGATGAAGTAATCTTGCTCAAATGTAGGCTGGCTTTTAAATCTTGAGCTAGTAGAAGTTTTTGATCAGCACTATAAACTTTAACAGGAACGCTTAAGCTCAATGTATAGCTATTGATAGTATTGCCAGATGTGTAAGAAGAAGTTTGTTGCTTTTGCACTTCTGATCCTATCTGGATCGTTAGGTTTTGATTTGCACTTTGGTTAAACCTTGTTTGCAGTTCACTGGCAAACGCGTTAGATTTTTCACTAACAATAGATGCGTTTAAGGGTGTGTTTTTAATAGGCGTGTGAAAACCACAAGAGCTTAATAGGGCGGTTGTAATAATAAGAACTGATAAATTGATTTTTGACATGGTAATAAGTGATTGGCTTTATAGATGAATAATTATGACAGAATTTAATTTTTTTTGTTGAAAAACCTTGAAAAAACGCCAACAACCCATATTTAATTGAGCGATAGGGTATATTTAACTGTCTTTTTTTTATAATTTTAGTATTCGCCATGTTTAAAAATTTATTGTTGTGGTTAGTTTTAGGTAGCGTTCTTACTTCGATTTTTAGTCAATTTGAAGTAAACGAGCAGAAGAGTGAAGTCACTTATTCTCAGTTTATTCAAAGTGTTAAGCAAGGAGATGTTTCCGAAGTTACCATTGCTGGAAGTAGTATTTCTGGAGTGGGCGCTGGCGGTGACCAATTTTCTACTTATTCACCTGGTGATTTAGGTCTAATGGGTGATCTTCTTGATAACGGCGTTAATGTAGTCGCTAAGCCACCTGAAAAAGACGGATTCTTTAAGCAGTTAGTTATTTCATTGGCACCAATTTTATTGCTGATCGCGGTTATTCTCTACACCATGAAAGGTGCTGGCGGCGCTATGGGTGGCAAAAACCCAATGAGCTTTGGTAAATCTAAAGCACGTTTAATCCCAAAAGACGAATCTAACACCACATTTAAAGATGTAGCGGGTGTAGATGAGGCTAAAGAGGATGTGGCAGAGTTGGTTGATTTCTTGTCTAATCCAGGAAAATTTACTAAAGTTGGTGGCAAGATTCCTAAAGGTGTTTTGCTAATTGGCCCTCCTGGAACAGGTAAAACCCTTCTAGCTAAAGCTATTGCAGGCGAAGCAGATGTGCCATTCTTCTTTATTTCTGGTTCTGACTTTGTTGAAATGTTTGTTGGTGTGGGCGCATCACGTGTACGTGATATGTTCGAACAAGCTAAAAAAAGCGCACCCTGTATTATTTTTATCGATGAAATCGATGCAGTTGGCCGTCAGCGTGGAGCTGGTATGGGCGGTGGTCATGATGAACGTGAGCAAACATTAAACCAGATGCTGGTGGAAATGGATGGTTTTGAAGGCTCAGAAGGTATTATTGTTATCGCTGCAACTAACCGTCCTGATGTATTGGATCCAGCGCTATTACGCCCTGGACGCTTTGATCGTCAAGTTATGGTAGGCTTGCCAGATATTAATGGCCGTGATGCAATTTTAAAAGTGCACATGCGTAAGCTTCCAATTGCTAAAAATGTTAAGTCTGTCAACATTGCCAAAGGTACCCCTGGTTTTTCTGGTGCAGATTTGGCTAATCTATGTAATGAGGCCGCCCTTATTGCTGCAGGAAAGAGCAAAGAATTAGTTGGAATGCAAGAATTCGAGAGAGCCAAAGATAAGATTATGATGGGTGCTGAGCGTAAATCTATGGCAATGGATGAGGCTGAGAAAGAAATGACGGCTTATCATGAAGCCGGCCATGCCATTGTTGGACGTATTGTGCCAGAGCATGATCCAGTCTATAAGGTTAGCATTATTCCTAGAGGAAGAGCTTTGGGTGTGACCATGTTCTTGCCAGAAAAAGACAGCTACAGTATTTCTAGGCGCAAGCTAAATTCTCAAGTTGCTTCTTTGTTTGGTGGGCGCGTTGCTGAAGAATTGATTTATGGAAAAGATTCTGTCACTACCGGTGCCAGTAATGACATTGAGCGTGCAACAGAAATTGCTCATAAGATGGTTAAGCAATGGGGTATGTCAGATAAACTTGGCCCAATGGCTTATGGTGAAGATGACGGTGAAGTATTTTTAGGTAAGCAAGTTACCAAGCATAAGCATATTTCTGAAGATACTTTTAAAGTTATCGATGATGAGATTCGCGCTATTATTGATACTAATTACGCAGTTGCCACTAAAATCTTAAAAGAACACAAAGACATCTTAATCGAAATGACTAAAGCATTAATGGAGTTTGAAACCATTGATAGAGATCAAATCGATGATCTTATGGACCGTAAACCAATTCGTGAAGCAGCAGTCGTTGTTGACTCGGATGTCGCTTCGACTGAATTAGGTTCGGGTATTGAGCCAGATGACACAAGTGATTCTGAAGAGAAGCCACTTGATGGCAACCTTAAAATCGTATAAGCATAGTTTTTAGTCATTATGGCTATTCAAAAAACTCAAGCTTTAATCATGGGCATACTTAATGTAACGCCCGATTCTTTTTCTGATGGTGGAAAATATCTTGATCCTAGGGATGCAATTGCCAACGCCTTAGCTCTGATCGAACAAGGTGCAGATATTATCGATATTGGTGGTGAATCAACGCGCCCTGGTGCAAACTCAGTGAGTGAAGCTGATGAAATCGAGCGCGTCATACCTGTCATTAAAGCGCTATCCGCCAGAACCAAAACACTTATTTCAATTGATACCTCAAAGCCTCAAGTGATGAAACTAGCGGTAGAGGCAGGCGCAAGCCTGATCAATGATGTTAATGCTTTGCAGGCCGATGGCGCTTTGCAGATGGCCGCCTCTTTAAATGTTGATGTATGCCTGATGCATAGACAGGGTCTACCTAGAACTATGCAAGAGAATCCAGTATATGGCGATGTTGTTGAAGATATTAAGCAATTTTTTGAGCAAAGGATCGAGGCTTGTAAGCATGCAGGCATTAAAACAGATAAAATTATTTTAGATCCTGGTTTTGGCTTTGGTAAAACACTGGCGCATAATTTAGAAATTCTACGTCGATTTGATGAATTTAAAAACCTAGGGTGTAGACTTTTAGCAGGACTCTCTAGAAAATCTATGATTGGTGCTATACTGAATGACAGAGACGTAAAAGGTCGTGCTATTGGCAGTGTAGCAGGGGCTATAATAGCAGTTCAAAATGGTGCTGACATTGTGCGCGTGCATGATGTTTTAGCAACAAAAGATGCACTATTGACATTACAAGCGGTAAATGGAGAGTAAATTGGCAAATTATTTTGGAACAGATGGCATTCGAGGTGAAGTTGGTATAGAGCCCATTACTGCAGATTTCTTTTTAAAACTTGGTTGGGCTGTAGGCTCAGTTTTATCTGAAAAAGGTAAATCAAGTGTGGTTATTGGTAAAGATACTCGTGTGTCAGGCTATTTATTTGAATCAGCATTAGAAGCTGGATTTTTATCAGCCGGCGTTGACGTGGGTTTATTGGGTCCAATGCCTACTCCAGCTATCGCCTATTTAACGCAAACTTATAATGCAACTGCTGGGGTGGTTATTAGCGCCTCACATAATCATTTTCAGGACAATGGCGTTAAGTTTTTCTCTAACAAAGGTCTTAAATTAAGTAGCGAAGATCAAATCAAAATTGAGAAAAAATTAGCCGAACCTATGAAGAGCGTTAGCTCTGATAAGATCGGAAAGGCGCACAGACATGAACAGCCATTAGGTCGTTATATTGAATTTTGTAAATCAACGTTTGATCGAAACATTAGTTTGGCTGGGCTTAATATCGTGATCGATTGCGCTAATGGTGCTACTTATCATATCGCTGAAGATGTTTTTTCAGAATTGGGTGCGAACATTACAGTTATTAATAACACACCAGACGGCTTTAATATTAACAAAGATTGTGGTGCAACCGATACCAGGCATTTACAAAAAGTTGTCCTTGAGACTAATGCTGATTTAGGTATTGCCTTTGATGGCGATGGCGATCGTTTAATGATGGTTGATCATAAAGGTGAGCAGATTGATGGCGATGAGCTGGTGTTTATCGTTGCAAAGGCTTGGCAAGCACAAAATAGACTGACTAATAATATTGTAGTCGGCACCAAAATGACTAATTTAGGAATGCGCCACGGTTTAAGAGATCTTAATATTGATTTTATTGAAGCAGATGTGGGCGATCGTTATGTCATGGAAAAAATGAAAGAACATGGCTCTGTTTTAGGTGGCGAAGGCTCTGGACATATGATTTGTTTAGATAAAACCACATCGGGTGATGGTATTATTTCTGCAATACAGGTATTAGAGGTTTTGGCTAAGAGCGATTTTAATCTTAATCAATTAAAAAATGAAATGGTTAAATATCCTCAAGTATTAATCAATGTTAGAACTAATAAGTCAATTGATTTGAACAGCCATCAAGTGCTAAATAAAACTATTTTAGAGGTTGAGAAATCATTAGGTGATGAGGGTAGGGTGTTAATTCGTGCGTCGGGCACTGAACCTCTTATTCGTGTCATGGTAGAAGCTAAAGATATGAAGGTTACTCAGCAAAGCGCAGAAAAGTTGGCCGATACACTCCGTTAATGATCTTTGACACTACCAGTCTTGTGTTGGT
>CAYYGB010000018.1:0-10726 GCA_964471285.1 uncultured Candidatus Thioglobus sp. | reverse complement strand
TTTTTTAATATTGAGTGCATCAAGAAGACGACCCTCCACTTTTGGTGAGAGCATTTTTGCTTTATTGGTTAAAGGAATTTCAATATCAGCAAAAGCAAGATTTTTATAATTATCAGGCACAAAATTTTCTCTAGGGATAGATCTTAAAGCATTGTTAGCAATATAATCTAGACCACCCCAAGGGCGAATTTGATTGTCAATAGAATTTTTTCTAGCTTGTTTGATATCCATAATTCTTATCGTTTTTTTGGTGGCAATAGATCAGTAATAGTACCTTCAGCCATTTCTACAGCAAAAGCTGTGGTTTCGCTTAAGGTTGGATGGGCATGAATAGTGAGTGCAATGTCTGACATACTACACCCCATTTCAATGGCAAGAGTTGGTTCGGCAATAAGTTCACCAGCATTGGTGCCACAAATTCCCATGCCTAAAATACGCCCCGTTTTTTTGTCGAATAATGCTTTTGATACACCTTCACTTCTACCAATACTTAAGCTACGTCCGCTAGCTGCCCATGGGAAAACACCTTTTTCATAGTCTGCACCTTCAGCTTTAAGTTCTTTTTCTGTTTTACCAGTCCAGGCTACTTCAGGGTCTGTGTAGGCAACAGATGGAATGGTGAGAGCATCAAAGCCAGATTTATGTCCACAAATTACTTCAGCGGCAACTTTAGCTTCATGAACAGCTTTGTGTGCCAACATGGGTTGGCCAACAATATCGCCAATCGCATAAATATTTTCAACATTGGTCTTCATTTGTTTATCAACAGGGATAAAGCCCCAGTCGTTAACCTCGACACCTGCTTTCTCAGCGCCAATAAGATGACCATTTGCAGAGCGACCAATAGAAACTAATACCTTGTCAAAGGTGTCAAATTCTGGTGCTTTTTTTCCTTCAAATCCTACTTTAATGCCTTCGTCTAAAGCTTCTATACTAGTCACTTTAGTATTTAGAAAAATATTAGCATAGCGTTTCTTAATGCGCCTGAATAGTGGATTGATAATATCTTTATCTGCACTAGCAATAAGCTGATCAGATAATTCTACAACCGTAATTTCACTACCTAGAGCTTCATATATAGTCGCCATTTCTAGACCGATAATACCGCCACCAACTATGAGTAAGCGTTTTGGCACTCCGTTTAATTCTAGTGCATCTGTTGAATCCATAACACGCGGATCATCAAATGGGAAGCTAGGAATTTTAGTGACTCGAGAGCCCGCTGCAATAATACATTGTTCAAATTCAACCACTTCATCACTATTATCAATAGCAATTTGATTATTAGAGATAAATTTTCCATAACCAGTAATAACATTTACTTTTCTTGCCTTGGCTAATAGTTTGATACCACCTGTTAATTTACCAACAACGTTATCTTTGTTGGTGCGCACACCATCAAGATCAATAGTCGGCTCTTTAAAAGTAACACCTAAATGTGATGCTTCTTCTGCTTCATTGATAACTTGAGCGGTGTGTAATAGTGCTTTTGAAGGGATACAACCCACATTTAAACAAACACCACCAAGCGAATCATAGCGCTCAATCAAGGTTACTTCTTTACCAAGATCAGCAGCCCTAAATGCGGCAGTATAGCCACCTGGGCCTGACCCAATAACAACAACTTGAGTTTTAGTAATCATAATAAAATTTCTCTAATATCACTTAATATTGAATTTAAGTCTGCCATAAAGCGACCGCCTTGGGCACCATCAATGACACGATGATCATAAGATAGGGCGAGCGGTAAGATTAAGGTCGGGATGAAATTTTTACCATCCCAAATAGGTTTAGTTTGAGAGCGAGATACACCAAGAATAGCGACTTCTGGTGAATTTACAATAGGTGTAAATTGTGTGCCGCCAATGCCACCTAGGCTTGAAATGGTAAATCCTGCACCCTGCATGTCACCAGGTTTAAGTTTGCCATCACGCGCTTTAGCAGAAGTTTCTGCTAGCTCTGTTGCTAATTCAGTTAGCGATTTTCTATCAACATCTTTAATGACGGGAACAACCAAACCATTTGGCGTATCCATAGCGATGCCTAAATTAAAGTATTTTTTAATAATGAGATTTTCGCCAGATTCATCTAACGAGGCATTAAAACGAGGATGATTTTTAAGCGCTTGAATGACAGCTTTCATGATAAATACTAAAGGTGTTAACTTAACGCCTTTAGCTTTTTGATCTTGTCTAAAAGACTCCATTTGATCGATGTTAATTTCGTCAAATTGAGTTACATGCGGAATGTTCAACCAACAAGCAGTTAAGTGTTTGCCAGCAAGCCTAGTAATTCGGGATAACGCCAATATTTCAGTTTCACCAAATTTTGAAAAATCAATTACAGGTGTTTTTGGTAGTGAACTACCGCCACCAGAAGTGATAATTTGCTTAACGTAAGCCTTAAGATCTTGGTCTAGGATTCTACCTTTCTGGCCAGTTCCAGATACACGACTTAGATCAACACCAATCTCTCTGGCTAATTTTCGAATAGAGGGAGAGGCGTGAGACTCTCCTGCTGGCAAAGTGGAAACCGATTGATCTAACGTTGGTTTTGCTGGTGCTAAAGGTTGTGCCTTTGGAGTAGGGGCGTTTGCTGGTTTTGAAGCGACTACTGGCGTTGAATTTTCAGTAGATTCTACTGAACCAGTACTGGTAGTTTCAATATTAAGAATAAGACTGCCTAATTTTAGTTTGTCACCCAAATTAACATTAATGTCGATTATCTTGCCAGCAACTGGCGTCGGTATTTCCATAGACGCCTTATCACTTTCTAACGTAATAATGCTATCTTCCGCAGAAACTACATCGCCAGCAGCAACTAAAATTTCAATCACTTCTACTTCGTCAAAATCACCAATATCAGGCACACTTACTGCGACAATTTTGGATGATACATCCTCAGATACTTCTGCTTTTTTGGTATTTGATTGAGTGCTATTTTCAACTTCTTCGTCACTTTCTAGCGTAACTACGACATCACCTTGTTTAATTTTGTCGCCAATATTTACATTAATACTGCTCACTTCACCCGAACTAGGCGTGGGTATTTCCATTGAAGCCTTGTCACTTTCTAAGGTTATTATGCTGTCATCAGCATTGATTTTGTCGCCAACACTCACTAAAATCTCAATAACCTCTACTTCGTCAAAGTCACCAATATCAGGTAATTCTATATTTTTTATCGCAGACATAATGTAAATTTCATCACTCATTTAAAGGTGATAATTATCGCAAAAACGGTAAGTAAAAGGGAATAAATGTTAAAATACTTTTAATCATTTACCTGATTGAATTTTTTGTATTTTTTTATTGGACCAATATTACATGCTACAAGCGTTATCAATTTCTAACTTAACAAAAACTTATGCTAACAATATGAAGGCATTATCAAGCGTTAATTTAAGTGTGGAACAGGGAGATTTTTTTGCATTATTGGGCAGTAATGGAGCAGGAAAAACCACCATGATTGGTATCATTTGTTCTTTGCTGAACAAGACTTCGGGCGAAGTTCTGGTACTGGGCAAGGATCAGTCCAAACATCTTAATGAAGTAAAACGAATGATTGGCCTAATGCCACAAGAGTTCAACTTTAATCCATTTGAGCCTGTTGAAGAAATTTTAGTCAATCAAGCTGGTTATTATGGCATTGATCGCTCTAGTGCTAAAGCTCAAGCTGAAATCTTATTAAAGCGAATGGAACTTTGGGATAAACGCCTAGATATGGCAAAATCTTTGTCGGGTGGCATGAAGAGGCGCTTGATGCTTGCAAGAGCTTTAATTCACCAACCAAAAATCCTTATTTTAGACGAGCCTAGTGCGGGCGTTGATGTTGAGATACGCCGCTCAATGTGGAAATTTTTACGAGAGCTAAATAACCAAGGTATGACTATTATTCTGACCACTCACTACTTGGAAGAAGCAGAGTCTTTGTGTCGTAATATTGCCATTTTAGATAAAGGAAAAATTGTTGAGCAGACTAGTATGAAAAAGCTTCTTGCTAGAGTTTCTCAACAAGTGCTAATCTTAGAAAGTATTGAGCAGTTGCCAGATACCTTACCAACGCTTGATTTTAAAATTGAACGTTTAGATGCTTATTCAATACAAGTGAGTTTGGATGATGTAAATATAAGCCAAGCATTGATCGCTTTAAGTGAAAATAAAATTGAAATTGAACATGTTAGAAGTGCACAAAATCGCTTAGAAACTTTATTTTTGCGCTTAACATCAAAGGCTAGTTAAATATGTGGATTGCTTATAAAACAATTGTCGTTAAAGAAATATTGCGATTTACTCGAATCTGGGTGCAAACTATCTTCCCTCCCGTTATTACCACTTCTCTTTATTTGCTTATTTTTGGCGGCTTAATGGGTGAGCGTATTGGTGACATGCAAGGTGTGGATTATTTACATTTCATTATTCCAGGTATTATTTTGATGACGGTTATTCAGAATTCTTATGCCAATACAGTTTCATCATTCTTTTTGGCTAAATTTAATAATAGCATTGAAGAATTATTAATTTCTCCCGTGTCTTATTGGGTCATCTTACTAGGCTATATTTCAGGCGGAATAGTCCGTGGATTTGTCGTAGGGCTTGGTGTTTTTGTTGCGGTATCTTTTTTCGTCGAGCTGCAGATTTACAATATTTGGATTGTATTGATGACATTTTTACTAACGGCTATATTATTTTCATTAGCAGGATTTATTAACGCTGTTTTTGCTAAGTCATTTGATGATATCTCCATCGTTCCAACTTTTATTCTAATGCCAATGACCTATTTAGGCGGCATGTTCTATAGTGTTGAAATCTTGCCAGAATTTTGGCAAACCTTAAGTAAATTTAACCCAATATATTATATGGTAGACAGCTTTAGAATGGGATTTTTGGGCAGTTCAACGACAGATCTTTTAGTGTCAATGTTAGTGCTAACAACCATGATTATGGCGCTCGCTATTGTTGCTTTTTATCTACTCAAAAAAGGTGTTAATATTAAGACTTGATTGAGCCTTCTTCTCCAGATAGCATGCGCTTAATATTACTTCTATGCGTGTAAAAAATCCAAATACTAATCAGTGCGAGTATGTAAGTTGCCTCTAGTTCATCAGTTAACAAGTAGAAAAATAAAGGCGTTAAAAAAGTAGCGATGAGCGCTGATAGTGATGAAATTTTGAGTACTTTAGCAACAAACAACCAGGTGGCAATAAACGCCAAGCCAGCAAAATAATTAAGCGCTAACAGGCTACCAATAAAAGTAGCGACACCCTTGCCTCCTTTAAAGCCAAAAAATATAGGATAAACGTGTCCTAAGAAAGCGCTTAGTGCAATCAATGCTAACTCTTGAGCGCCAAATCCTAGATATTGTCCTAAAGCAACTGGAATAAAGCCTTTTAATCCATCACCAATAAGCGTTGCAGCTGCCGCTTTCTTGCCACCAATTCTAAGTACGTTAGTAGCGCCGGGGTTATTAGAGCCTTGGGTTCTTGGATCAGGTAGATCGAGAATTTTGCAGATGATAATAGCCATAGAAATTGAGGCGATTAGATAAGCAAAAATGATGAGCAGAGGTAGCATATAATTTTTAATATTATTATTTAAAGATTAATTTAAGCATGGATATTGTATTTATACAAGGATTAAAAATTGACTGTGTGATTGGCATTTACGATTGGGAGCGTGAAATTCGCCAAGATATGACCTTAGATATTGAAATGGGTTTTGATATTTTCCCTGCTAGTCAAACTGACCATATCGATCAAACTCTAGATTACAAAGCTGTTTCAAAGCGATTAATTGATTTTGTAAAAAATAGTGAGTTTCAATTGGTAGAGACACTCGCTGAGAGAATTTGTGAAATTATCTTAGGTGAGTTTAATGTTGAGCAGGTTAAGCTAACTTTAAATAAAGGCAAAGCAGTTACCGGCGCGCAAGGTGTTGGAGTAGTCATTAATAGACGTAAAAATGGCTAATATTCACATTAATATTGGTTCAAATCAGAATCGAGAGGTTAATATTTCTGGCGCTATTGATTTTTTAAGGCTAAATTTCACCATTGCCAAAATTTCCGATATTTTTGAGTCACCTGCTGAAGGGTTTAAAGGGGATAAGTTTTACAATCTTGGATTGAATGCAACGACTCAGCTCAACGTTGGAGATGTCAATGCAGTGTTAAAAGATATCGAAAAAAAATTTGGTCGAGATCGCTCTCAGCCTAAGTTTTCTTCTCGTTTAATTGACCTAGATTTAGTGACTTATGATGATGTTGTTGATCAAGAGTTGAATCTACCTAGAGATGATATTTTAAAATACTCTTTTGTACTGGCGCCCTTGGCTCAGTTAAGTGGTGATGAGATTCATCCATTAACAAAACAAACTTATCAACAACTTTGGCAGTCTTTTCAAACAGACAACCAATTTGAGTTATCGCAGTATAATATTGATAAAATTCTTCCATAATTTAGAGAAATTTATGCAACAAATAAGACTATTTTTATCGATATTTTTACTGAGTTTTTCCACGACTATTTTTGCCGAATCGTATACAGAGGGCGAGCACTATATAGCGCTCGATAAGCCTGTTAAAACAACAGTAGGTGACAAGGTAGAGGTTAGAGAGTTGTTTTGGTATTATTGCCCCCATTGCTTTAATGTAGAGCCTGTATTGAGTAATTGGGTGAAGAAATTACCTAACAATACGGCCTTTATTCGCCAGCCCGCTGTTTTTTCAGATCGTTGGATTAATGGTGCTATTTTTTATTATGTACTAGAGCAGTTAAATGAAGTTGATCGTTTGCATGGCAAGCTATTCGAAGCTATTCATTTACAAAAGAGGGCTTTTATTGATCAGGAAGATTTTGTTGAATGGTTAGCTGAGCACGGTGTTGATAAAGATGTCGCTAATGGTGCATTTAAATCTTTCTCGGTTCGCATTAAAGTCAATAAATCAAAACTTAATACAGTGAAATATCATACTTCTGGCGTTCCAGCCTTAGTGATTAATGGAAAGTACTGGACGGATGCTTCTCACGCAGGCGGAGAGTTGGAGATGTTTAAAGTGGCTGATTATTTAATTTCAAAAGAGTCCAAATAGCATCTGTGCTTGATCGTGTTTTAGTTCTATCAGGCTTAGATCCTTGCGGAGGTGCAGGCATTGCTGCTGATATTAAAACCATTAATCAATTTGGCGCAACGCCATTACCTATCGTAACGACACTTACTGTTCAAAATACACAGTGTGTGAGTGAAGTGCAGGCGGTTGATCATCAACTCATTGTTAAACAGTTAAATGCTTTAGCAGACGATATTGATATCGATGTTGTAAAAATTGGATTATTGTCATCTGTTGAGCAAATAAAAGCAATAAGCAACTGGCTAACTAAAGGTCATACAGTGATTCTGGATCCTATTATCAAGGCCAGCACTAATGATGAATTGTTAGTGCAAGAGGCCATTGATGTACTTAAACTAGAACTGCTTCCTAAGGTTTTTTTCCTAACACCAAACATTTCAGAATTAGAAAGATTAGCGCCTAACTTATCTGAACAAGAGGCTGTTAAATCTCTACCCTGTGAATGGATCTTACTAACAACAACAGATTCATCTGAGCATATGATTGAACATCGCCTATATCATCAAGGTGAGTTGTATGAGTGTTTTTCGTACCATAAGCTACCTGGTGAATATCATGGATCTGGCTGTACATTAGCCAGTGCGATTAGCGTGTTAATTGCTGCGAAACTAGATGTAGGGGTTGCTGTTAAGCGGGCATTAGACTACACGTATCAAACTTTGTTAAATGCCAAGCGAATAGGTAAAATGCAATATCATCCAAATAGAATAAGTCCTTAACATGAGCTTTATACACAATTGGCTAAGAGCCGACATTCAAGAAATTAACGCTTATCATGTGCCAAGTTCTGACAACCTTATAAAGCTTGATGCTATGGAGTCACCCTTTGCATTGCCTGATGAACTTATCGGCCAATATTTGGCTTATTTAGCCGATGCACAGCTTAATCGTTACCCAAGTCCAGGTGCTGATGAATTAAACCAAACTCTTAGAGATTTAATGGATATCCCTAAAGAGTTTGGTGTGTTATTAGGCAATGGGTCTGATGAGTTAATTCAATTGTTAGCATTAGCTTGTGATGCTGATGACACCATCTTGAGTATTGAGCCAAGTTTTGTGATGTATGACATGATTGCTAAATTCACTCGCCTGAATTATCAAGGCGTGGCACTCACGCAAGATTATAAGCTTGATCTGGACAATACACTAGAATCAATCAACAAACATAAGCCGAAGCTTATTTTTATCGCCTATCCTAACAATCCAACAGGCAATACATTTGATAGGGCCGCTATTGAAAAGATTATTAATATGACGGATGCTATGGTAGTTTTGGATGAAGCATATTATGCCTATGCAGGTGATAGCTTTATATCAGACATTGCGAAATATCCAAATCTTGTTGTATTGCGCACGGTATCTAAAATTGGTTTTGCTGGATTGCGCCTAGGATTATTAATCGGCTCTCAAGAAACAGTCTCAGAACTGGATAAACTTCGATTACCGTACAATATTAATATCCTTACTCAAGTCAGTGCTAATTTTTTATTAAAAGAGAAAGATGAAATTAATAAAAATGCAGCCATTATTATTGAGCAACGTCAAATTTTGTCAGACGCACTAAAACAAATTAAAGAGTTGCTGGTTTACCCATCACAAGCTAATTTTATTTTATTCAAAGCACCAAAAGCACAAGAGCTATTTGACTATTTAAAAGCTAACGGCATACTCATTAAAAACTTAAGTGGTGCGCCTAAATTAACCAATTGCTTGAGAGTAACGGTGGGCGATAATGACCAAAATAAACAGTTCATAAACACTGTGAAAAAATTCTATAGTTTGAAAAGGAGTGATAATGATTAATAATAAAACACTTGCAACTTACTTGAATGAGTATCTAAATGTTTCTAAATTCTCAGATTACTGTCCAAATGGATTGCAAATCGAAGGGAAGTCAGATGTGAGTAAAATTATCGCTGGCGTGAGTGCTAATCAAGACCTAATTGAACGTGCTATTGATGAGAAAGCTGATGCGCTATTTGTCCATCATGGATTTTTTTGGAAAAACGAAAGTCCCGTGATTACTGGCATTAAAAAAAGTAGAATCAAGGCATTATTGGATAATAATATTAATTTATTTGCTTATCATTTACCTTTGGATGCGCATCCGATAGTGGGTAATAATATTCAATTAGCCATGCGTTTGAATATTCAAAATCCTCAGCCTGTGGGCGACACACTAGTTTGGCAAGGCCAGGTCGATTCAAGTTTAGCCGATGTGGCGCAATCCGTTCAAAGTGTTACTCAGCGAACTCCACTGGCATTTGGGCCTAAAAATAAACCAATCAAAAAAATTGCCTGGTGTACTGGCGGCGCACAAAGTTATATAGAGCATGCTATTGATGTCGGTGCAGATTGCTTTATAACCGGTGAGGTGTCAGAGCAAATTCCTGGCATATGTAAAGAAAATGACATCGCTTTTATTTCAGCAGGGCATCACGCAACAGAGCGTTATGGCGTGCAAGCACTTTGCCAACATCTAAGTCAGGAGTTTTCATTGGATTATCAGTATATTGATATTGATAATATTGTTTAGATAAATACCTAAGTGGTGCTTATTTCAAGCATTACGATGTTTATTAAAGTCTAGTATAATGCAGACTTTAATTTTGATTTTATTCCAATACTTATGAGCAAGAAATTTAACGTTGCTGTTGTTGGCGCAACAGGTGCTGTGGGCGAAACTATCCTTTCTATTTTAGAACAGCGTGACTTTCCTATTGATAATCTATACCCATTAGCGAGTGCAAATTCTGCTGGTAAAAAAGTGTTTTGCCAGGGTAAAAGTTGGACGGTTCAAGATCTAGACACATTTGATTTCTCTAAAGCTCAGCTGGGTCTATTCTCAGCCGGTGGGAATATTTCAGAAAAATATGCACCTATAGCAGCAGAAGCAGGTTGTATTGTCATTGACAATACAGCACATTTTCGCCGTGATAAAGATATTCCTTTAGTGGTGCCTGAAGTTAACCCTCATGCAATTGCAGACTACACAAAGCGTAATATCATTGCCAATCCAAACTGTTCAACTATTCAAATGTTAGTCGCATTAAAGCCGATTTATGATGCAGTAGGTATTGAGCGTATTAATGTCGCTACTTATCAAGCAGTATCTGGATCAGGCAAAGAAGCTATTTCTGAACTAATTGAACAAACAACAAAACTATTGGGTGGTAATACCGACGTTGATGTTGAAGTCTATCCAAAGCAAATTGCTTTTAATGTTGTTCCGCATATTGATGTTTTTCAAGATAACGGCTACACCAAAGAAGAAATGAAGATGGTGTGGGAAACTCAAAAAATCTTTGAAGATGAGACTATCTTAGTTAATCCAACTGCAGTTCGTGTGCCAGTAATTTATGGTCATTCTGAAGCGATTAATATCGAAACAAAGACAAAGATTAGCGCTGTTAAGGCAAGAGAAATACTATCTAATGCAAATGGTGTAACCATTATGGATAAACGCGAAGACGGTGGCTATGCAACGCCATTTATTGAAGCGACGAATCATGATGATGTGTTTGTGAGTCGTATTCGTGAAGATATTTCTCATGAGAAAGGTTTAAACTTATGGGTAGTATCTGATAATATTCTTAAA
>CAYYGB010000017.1:0-11006 GCA_964471285.1 uncultured Candidatus Thioglobus sp. | reverse complement strand
ATTCGTAAGGGAGAAGTGCGAGTTAACAAGGGTAGAAAAAAGGCAGATTATAAGCTTGAGTTAAATGATATTGTTCGCGTGCCACCCGTTAGCGTCAACGAAAAGAAAACGACACATGTTTCCGATAGTCTTAAAAAGATACTGCTAGATTCAATTATTTATGAAGACAAAGGCTTGTTAATTATCAATAAGCCAAGTGGTGTCGCTGTTCATAGTGGTAGTGGTGTCGACACGGGTGTGATTGAGGCACTAAGATCCGTGTACAAAGATCCTATTGAATTGGTTCATCGTCTAGATCGCGCCACTTCAGGTGTATTATTAATTGCTAAAAAGCGTAGCGTACTTAAAAATTTACATGAGCAATTGTTCCAGCATGAGATGGAAAAGCGATACACCGCTCTGGTTAAAGGTGTTTGGTCAAAAAAACGCCACACCATTGATGCACCGCTTCACCAAAACTCGAGATATGCAGTTGTGGATAGTAAAGGTAAGCATTCAGTTAGTCATTTTCAGCCGCTTAAAAACTTTACCAAGGATGATTTTTCTGCCTCTTTAGTGGAAGTTACCATTGAAACAGGCCGTACTCATCAGATACGCGCACACGCTAAATATGCCGAACACGCCATTGCTTGTGATGACAAGTATGGTGATAAAGAATTTGACCGACAGGTAAAGTTTCGTGGGCTTAAGCGTTTATTTTTGCATGCGCATCAGCTTACTTTTACCAATCCATTAACGGGTGATATTCAAAAAGTTCAAGCACCTTTATCAAAAGAGTTAGAAGAGTTTCTAGCTAAACTATGAATCCTTACTTCCGCCTAATGCGCTTGGATAAGCCAGTGGGTATTTATCTACTTTTATGGCCAACTTTGTGGGCACTATTTTTAGCAGCAGGTGGTTGGCCATCGATTGAGTTGATTAGTATTTTTGTTGCAGGCGTTGTATTAATGCGTTCAGCAGGTTGTGTGATTAATGATTATGCAGATCGCAAGATTGATCATTTAGTCCAACGTACTAAACATCGGCCCATTACATCTGGTGAAATCTCAGCATCAAAAGCACTGTGGTTATTTTTTGGTTTGATCTTAATCGCTTTTGGACTGGTTTTATTGACCAATCCACTGACTATCAAATTGGCTTTCATCGCTGCTTTTTTAGCTGCTTTGTATCCATTTACTAAGCGCTGGACTCATCTACCTCAGTTTGTTTTAGGTGCTAGTTTTGCCATGAGTGTGCCCATGGCTTTTTCAGCAACTAATGGCGAAGTGCCTGTAAGCGCTTGGTGGATCTTTGCTGCGACGCTTATTTGGACGGTTATTTATGACACGATGTACGCCATGTCAGACCGAGATGAAGATTTAAAAATTGGGGTTAAATCAACTGCCATTTTATTTGCACAGTATGATCGAATGATTCTTGCTGGACTGCAAGTTGGGCTAGTAATCGTTCTGTTAAAAATCTCACAAATTTTCGAAATGGGTATTTATTACGATATTTCTGTATTTTTGAGTGCTTTATTAATGATTTATCATCAGATTTTGATCAAAAATCGAGAAAAATTGGCGTGTATTCAAGCTTTTTTGCATAATAACTATATCGGTGGGGTGATTTTCATCGGAATAGTGCTATCTGTTACCCAGTAAGCACTATGGAGCTAAAAATATCTCATTTTTTCAAAATGTAGTAATTTAAATACTACTTTTTTGCATTTTTTCATCAATAAAACTTGACAGTAATCAAAAAACACTCTAAATTGCTTACAACTCGATAACGAAGTTGAGTTGCTAATATAACTAAAGAGGGGAAAATATGTTTGATACTATTATAAGTACAATTAAAAAACTAACTGAAGCTGGTATAGCTTTGATTGCTCTAGCCGTTGTGGTTCAAGTAATCTTTGGAACTGGCGCTGCAGGCGTACCATTTATCGGTGGCGATGTTATCGGCACGATTACTGGTATTGTTGCTAGCCTTGGTTCTCATGGTTTAGTGGGTCTAGCAGCAGTTGCTGTCATCTACTCATTATTTACACGTAAGTAGTAAGACATAAAAGTACCAAAAAAAACCCGCCTTACGGCGGGCTTTTTTGGTTTTAGAAGAAAGTTAAATACCTCTAAGTAATTCATTAATACTCGTTTTAGAGCGAGTTTTAGCATCTACTTGTTTAACGATAACCGCACAGTAAAGTGAGTAGGTGCCATCTTTAGATGGAAGGTTTCCAGACACAACAACCGAACCTGCAGGAATACGACCATAAGTAATTTCACCTGTTTCACGATTGAAAATCTTGGTTGATTGGCCAATGTAAACACCCATTGAAATAACCGAGCCTTCTTCAACAATAACACCTTCAACAACTTCTGAGCGAGCGCCGATAAAACAATTATCTTCAATAATGGTTGGGTTAGCTTGTAATGGCTCTAATACGCCACCAATACCAACGCCACCCGATAAGTGAACGTTTTTACCAATTTGTGCACATGAGCCCACAGTTGCCCAGGTGTCAACCATTGTGCCAGAGTCGACGTATGCGCCAATATTAACGTATGAAGGCATAAGAACTGTATCTTTCGCAATGTATGAGCCACGACGTGCACTTGCGGGTGGGACTACGCGAACACCTGTTTCTTTAAATTCCTGCGCCGTTAAGTTGGCAAATTTAGAAGGAACCTTGTCATAGTACTGGGTAAATCCGCCCTGCATAGGGGTGTTGTCTTCAATTCTGAAAGAAAGTAAGACCGCTTTTTTAAGCCACTCATTGACGATCCAGTCACCCACACCTTGTTGCTGCGCAACACGCACTTCACCTGAATCAAGCATGCGAATAGCTTCATTGATAGCCTGTTTTACTTCTGGCGTGACATTTTGTGGGTTGATGTTTGCTCTATCTTCAAAAGCAGCTTCAATAATCTCTTTCATAGTATGTTCGGTCGTAAAAATTGAACATTATATCAGATGCATTATTTTAAGAGGTGCCGGCAGTTTTTCAGTTTTAATTGATTGAAATCAAGAAAATAAAACTGAATAATGTTATGATGTTGCAGTTCTTTTAAACATCGATAAAGGTAGTCATGAGCGACAATAAAATTCAGCTTGAAAATTTGTATGAAGAGGGTGATCATTGGGTTCAAAACCTAGGTGATGAAACGATTCATGCAAAACGAATGGGTGGAAAATTTCGCAATCTTAAATGGCTAGCTATTATATTTTGGGCACCTTTTTTTATCGGTCCATACATAACTTGGAATGACAAACAAGCCATCTTGTTTGACACGGAACATAGGCAATATCACCTATTCGACATTACCATCTTTCCACAAGACATTTGGATGTTGACGATGGTGTTGCTATTTTTAGCTATTTTACTGGCTGCCATGACCACGGTTTTAGGTCGAGTTTTTTGTGGCTACTTTTGCTTTCAAACCATTTGGACAGACGTATTCACTTGGGTTGAGACCAAAGTAGAAGGCGCGCCGATTAAACGCCGTAAGCTAGATAAAGCGCCAATGAGTTTTTTCAAACTTAAGGCCAAACTAATTAAGCACACTATTTGGATATCTATCGCTTTGTTTTCAGGCGTGACTTGGATGTTATATTTTGGCGTTAGTTGGGCAGATTATTTCAATGCTGACATAACCACCACCACCTTTACTATTACGATAGCTATTGCCTCAGGTGCTTATGTTTTTGCAGGATTTATGCGTGAGCAAACATGTATGTGGGTTTGTCCCTATGCGCGTATTCAGGGTGCTATGGTAGATAATCAAAGCATTATGCCAACTTATGATCACTATCGTGGTGAGAGTCGTGGCAAGCTTAAAAAAGGTGATTTTGTTGATGGTAATGGCGATTGTATTGATTGTCATCAGTGTGTTGCCGTTTGCCCTACAGGCGTTGATATTCGTAAAGGCCAAGAATATGGTTGTATTACATGTGGCCTATGTATTGATGCTTGTGACTCGGTGATGGAAAAAGTAGGAAAGCCTAAAGGCTTGATTCGCTACACTTCTTTAGCTGAAATGAAATTTAAACAAGAGCCAAAGCCTCTATATAAAAGACCAAGAGTAATTATCTATGGTTTAATTTTAGTTGCCGCTTTATCCGTTTTAACTTATGGCATGAGTACGCTGGCCACGATGGACTTAAAAGTTTTGCACGATAGGCAGCCATTATTTGTACAGTTGTCAGATGGCTCTATTCGTAATAAATACGAGCTTAAGGTGATGAATAAAACTGATAAAGACATGCGGGTTGCTATTAGTTTTAAGAGTCCAATTAAAGGACTTAAGTCAAAAGAGACACTCGACACAGTCATGATTCCAACGGGTAACGTTAAATCTATCTATGTTTATCTATCTGCTTATGAAAATAATGTGGGCGATGATTACGAGGTAACTTTTGTGGTTAAAGGGTCGAAATCTACATTAGAATACGAGACTTCATTTTTCACTCCGAGAAGCATGCGATGACTGTTCAAAAATCCCCAATTATGATGCTAATGCTAGTTTTGTTTGTTGCATTAGTTGGCGCGACAGTTTGGCGCATTATAACGGCACTAGAAACTCATCCAGGTTTGGTGGTGGCTGACGCCTACGAAACCGGTGAGCGTTATGCAAATACCTTAAAAAAGCGTGATGAGTTAATTCAGCAAGGCTGGAAATTAGAACTAACATTGCCTGAAGTTGTTACTCATGGCGTTAAGCAAACCTATCGTGCTATTAGTACCAAACAAGATGTACGCCTTAATAAAGCCGATGCCATTGCGTATTTTTATAGACCGTTGGAAATGAAGCATGACTATTCAATGCCGATGACAAAAACCGATGATGGTGCCTACCAAGTAGAGACGACACTACCCCTTAAAGGGCGCTGGGATTTATTGGTTGAAATATCTAAAGGTAGCTTCTTGCAGCAAAACTCTGCACGGATGTTCGCTCAATAAAACGCTTTAATCTTCGTGGCAATGATTGTGATGATGTTCATAAGTTGCCATCAGTTCATCCATTTGGTCAGCAAATAAATCATTAAACTGAGAGTCTTTCAAAATAGATTCCGGCTGCCCCATACAACAAATATGGTGATATAGACAAAGCACCTGAGTGGATTCTTTCATCACCCTGTGCAAATCATGCGAGACCATTAGTACTGCACAACCCTGTTGTTGATGAATATCCTGAATAAGTTTGTATAGATGCATTTGACCATTGACATCTAAATTTTGAGCAGGCTCATCCAAAATAAGCACATTAGGTTTGGCCAACAAAGCTCTTGCGAGCAAAACGCGCTGCATTTCGCCACCCGATAAACTTTTTAATTCGTTCTTGAGAATCGACTCAATACCTGTTAATTTTGCAGTATCTTCTAGAAACGCTAACTCTGTTTTTTGATTAAGCTGTAAAAATCCACTCACTGTAATAGGGATAAATTCGTTAGGGATGAATTTTTGTGGTGTGTAGCCTAGGCGAATTTTGCTTGATTTCTTAACCTCACCTGTATCTGGCTTGATTAGACCCAATAGAATTTTAATCAAAGAGCTTTTGCCAGCACCATTCGGCCCAATCAAGGTGATAAACTCACCTGCTTTAAGATCAAAGCTAACCTGATCAAGAACCGGTTTTCCATGATGGCTCAGGCTAACTTGATCGACATGGATGAGAACTTCTGACATAAGGCTAAGAATTACTAAAGTAATGTCATTTTACAACTTAAGCGACGGGTAAAAATTGGTAAAATTAGGCGTATGTCACACAAGCTAATATTACTAGATGGCTCGGCGTTCTTATTCCGAGCATACTTTTCTACACTGAAACAAAACCTAAGCAACCAAGAGGGCTTTCCAACGGGCGCTATATTTGGCGTGGTTAATGCCGTTAAGCATTTGCAAAGGAAATTCCCTGAAGCGAAACTAATCGCTATTTTTGATGCTAAAGGCAAGAACTTTCGCCATGACATGTACCCTGAATATAAAGCGCACAGAAAGCCCGCCGATCAAGAACTGATTATTCAAATTGAGCCTTTGTATGAAATCATTCGCGCCATGGGTTTTCATTTCATGTGTGTGCCTGATGTAGAAGCAGATGACGTGATTGCAACCTTGAGTCGTTGCGCTGATCAAAATAATATAAAAACTGTTATTGCCAGTGGTGATAAGGATTTAATGCAGCTTGTGAGTGATAATATTTCTCAACTAGATATGACGGGAACTACTTATAATCGAGAAGGTGTGATTGAAAAAATGGGTGTTGCGCCTGAAAAAATTCTTGATTTATTAGCGCTCACTGGCGATAGTGCGGATAACATCCCAGGCGTGCCAAGCGTTGGCCCAAAAACGGCCATTAAGTGGCTTGAGTCTTACCAAGATATTGATGGTATTAAAAATAATGCGGATGAAATCAAAGGCAAGGTGGGTGAAAAGTTACGAGATAATTTTGATTTATTAGACTTATCACACCGATTAGTGAGTTTGAAATTTGATGTGGATTTACCGTGTAATATTTTAGAGAGCGAGCCTGGTGAAGATAGTGCCAAATTGGCTGATTTGTATCAGCAGTATGGATTTTCTATGTGGCTCAAGCAATTAGGAGATGTGGGTACATCCCTTTCAAATAACGCCGTTGAACAGCCGCATGAAGTCTCCAAGCCTGCACAAAATATTCTGGAAGGTTATTCACAAACTACCATTCTGGATGAAGCAGTTTTTACCAGTATGGTTGAACGCTTAAAGCGATGTGAAAGCTTCGTAGTTGATTTAGAAACTGACTCACTTGACTACATGAATGCAAAAATTGTGGGCTGGGTATTTTTAATTGACCAGGACAGTTTTTACATTCCAGTCACACACGATTATTTAGATGCGCCTAAGCAACTTAATTTTTCACAAGTCATGGATGCTCTAAAACCTATTTTGGAAGATGCGAGTATTGGTAAGGTAGGGCAAAATCTTAAATATGATGCCCATGTTTTGGCTAATTACCAAATTGAGTTAAATGGTATTTCAGATGACACTATGGTGAAATCTTACGTGTTAAATTCAGTGGCAACCCGGCACAATATGGATGACTTATCTGAGCACTATCTTAACCATCAAACCATTTCATTTTCTGAAGTGGCAGGCAAAGGCAAAAAGCAAATCACCTTTAACCAAGTTTCTCTAGAGGTTGCTAGTCCTTATGCCTGTGAAGATGTGATTGTGACAGATTTATTGAATCAAGTATTGGACGAACACCTTGCCCAGTATCCCAAGTTGGTTAAACTGTATCAGCGTATTGAGTTGCCAATGGTGAAAGTGCTGCTAAAGATTGAGCGTAATGGTGTCAAGCTCGATGTTAATTCATTGAGCCTTCAACAGCTTGATGTTAAAACGCAGATGGAAAGTATTCAAGCGCAGACTTATGAAATAGCAGGTGAAGTTTTTAACCTGGAGTCGCCTAAGCAAATTCAACAAATCCTATTTTCTGAAGATGGTTTGGGTCTTGAGCCTAAGAAGAAAACGCCAAAAGGCGCACCGTCAACTAATGAAGAAGCACTTAAGTTATTAGATCATCCTTTGGTTGATTTAATTTTAAGCTATCGAACTTTAACCAAGCTTAATTCTACTTATTTAGAGGCGTTACCAAAACAGATAGACTTAAATACTAAGCGATTGCATACTTCTTATCATCAAGCAGTGACAGCGACAGGCCGTTTATCCTCATCTAATCCAAACCTGCAGAATATTCCTATTCGATCTGAGCTCGGTGCACGTATTCGTGGCGCTTTTGTTGCCAGTGAAGGTTGTGTAATTATTGCAGCAGATTATTCCCAAATTGAGCTTAGGATTATGGCGCATATCTCACAAGATGCTAATTTATTAGATGCCTTTAATCATGATCAAGATGTCCATAGTGCAACAGCTTCTACCATGTTTAAAGTTGCTATTGATGAGGTTACTAAGGAGCAGCGTCGTCGAGCGAAGGCGATTAACTTTGGCCTGATTTATGGCATGAGCGCTTTCGGATTAGCCAAGCAAATTGATGTTTCACGTACTGAAGCCAAAGAATATATTGACGCCTATTTTGAGAATTACCCAAGCGTGGCACAGTACATGGAAGACACCAGAGAATCTGCCAAAATTCAAGGCTATGTGGAAACGGTTATGGGTAGAAGACTATATTTGCCGCAAATTAATGCCAAGAATAAAATGCTACAACAACATGCACTAAGAACAGCTATCAACGCACCTATGCAAGGTTCAAGTGCTGATATTATTAAAAAAGCCATGCTTGATGTGCATGATTGGATTGGCCAAGATAATACTGACATCAAGATGATCATGCAAGTGCATGATGAGCTGGTGTTTGAAGTGAAAGCCGATAAGGCTGAAGAGTTTGCTCATAAAATACAAGACTTAATGGAGAATGCTTACCTGCTCGATATTCCTCTGAAAGTCGATGTGGGCGTTGGTAGCTCTTGGCAAGAAGCACACTAATTAAAAAAGACAAATAAATAGGTTTGATATGAAGCAACAACTACAACAGCTATTAACCCAAGCATTGCAAGCATTGATCGATGAGGGTGTTTTACAGAGTGCGCCAAGCGAGATTCGATTGGATCATTCTAAAGACAAAGCTCAAGGGGATTTTGCTTCTAATATTGCCATGGTTCTGTCTAAACAAGCTAAATGTGCACCCAAGGTATTGGCTGAAAAAATTGTTGACAAGCTGGCCAATGCTAGCGAAATTAACAAAATCGAAATTGCTGGACCCGGCTTTATTAACTTCTTTATGTCTCAAGGGTCAAACAATCAAGTCCTTGAAGATATCCTCGCCAAAGGCGAGAAGTTTGGCTTATCTAACATTGGGCAGGATCAACGAGTATTACTTGAGTTTGTTTCAGCCAATCCAACAGGCCCGCTGCATGTAGGCCACGGCCGAGGTGCAGCCTATGGTGCGACGGTGTCAAATCTTTTGCGCGCGGTTGGATTTAAAGTGGATAACGAGTATTACGTCAATGACGCTGGACGACAAATGGATATCTTGGCAACCTCTGTTTATTTGCGTTTTTGCGACGTTAAAGTGTTTCCTGACAATGGCTATAAAGGTGATTATATTTTTGATATTGCCAAGCAAATTATCGATGTAGAAAAGCACGACATTGCAACTGGTGTCTGCAAAGATGAAAAAGAAGGCGGCGACAAAGAAAAACACATTGACGCGCTGATTGTGAATTGCAAAAAAGCACTCGGAAAAGATTATTTCAAAATCTTTAGACTAGCAATTGATAGTATTTTAGACGGTATAAAAAAAGACTTATCTGAATTTGGTATCGAATATCAACAGTGGTTTTCAGAGCAATCTTTGGTCGATTCAGGCCTATCTAAAAAGACAGTTGAAGCTTTACAAAGCTCAGACCATATTTATAAGAAAGACGGCGCCTTGTGGTTTAAAACCACGGATTTTGGCGATGATTTAGACCGTGTAGTCGTGCGTGAGAATGGCATGCATACTTACTTTGCTTCGGACATTGCTTATCATTTAGAAAAGTTTGAACGTGGCTATGACAAAATAATTAACATCTGGGGCTCAGATCATCATGGTTATATTGCCAGAGTTAAAGCTTCTATTGCTGCACTTGGGCACGACCCAAAAAAACTAGAAATTTTACTGGTGCAATTTGCCAATTTATATCGTGGTGGTGAAAAAGTTGCTATGTCAACACGTAGCGGCTCATTTGTAACCTTGGAAGAATTACGCAATGAAGTCGGTAACGACGCAGCACGTTTTTTCTACATCCTGAGAAAATCAGAACAGCACATGGATTTTGACCTAGATTTGGCTAAATCCAAAACCAATGAAAACCCTGTGTTCTATATTCAATATGCCCATGCCCGTATTTGCTCGGTACTTAAGCAAGCCCAATCAATGGATAAAGTGCCTGCTGAATTATCTCGATTAACGAGCGATATGGAAATTTCTTTAATTAAAGAATTGAATCGCTATAAAGGCGTATTACAGGCCAGTGCACTCAATTATGAGCCTCATGTTTTGGCCCATTATTTAAGAGATTTAGCGGGTGAATTCCATAGTTATTACAATAATAGTGAATTCTTAGTGGACGAAGCTGAGCTGCGCTCAACCAGACTGTTATTAATTAGTGCTGTGAAACAAGTACTGGTTAACGGCTTAAGTATTTTAGGTGTTAGTGCGCCACAATCTATGTAGGTTGGCTTAGGCTTTGAGTATGGATGACCAAGCACAAAGATCTCAAGCCCTAGATACGACTCGCTCTTTTCTTATTCAGGCACCTGCGGGCTCGGGCAAAACTGAGTTACTCACGCAGCGTTATTTAAAACTCTTATCTATTAGTGAATCGCCCGAAAGCGTACTGGCGATGACGTTTACAAAAAAAGCAGTCAGTGAACTTAAGGCTAGAGTTATTGAGGCGCTTAAATCTGCAACTGGCGAGCGCCCGGAACAGCCACACAAACAAACAACCTATGATCTAGCCTTAGCAGTCCTAAAGCAATCAAGCGTAAATGGTTGGGATTTGATCAACATGCCTCAACGGCTCAAAATCTCAACCATTGATGGTCTATCTAATTTAATTACCAGTCGATATCCACAACCCCAAAATTGGGTTAATAAGCAAATTATTACCCAGATTTGGCAACAAGATAATTTGTATTTGCAAGCAGCCAAGCAAACATTACTGAGTATAGATGACAAGGAGTTTGGTGACTGTATAAGCAGTACTTTGTTATATTTAGATAATAATGTGAACCGTTTTTATCAGCTAGTCACCACCATGCTAAAAAAGCGCGATCAATGGCTAAATAAACTTTATTTGCAAGACACCTTAAATATTCAAAATTTAGAAAATAGTGCGGCGACTATTATCAATCGACATTTAGAGTTATTATCAAGCCAAGCTCAGCAACATTTTAATACTGAGTTTTTTACCGCCTTAAATGACAATACTCAGCCAGAAATCTCTAGTCTTAATGAATTGCCTTGTGCCAGTGTCGATGA
>CAYYGB010000016.1:0-11012 GCA_964471285.1 uncultured Candidatus Thioglobus sp. | reverse complement strand
CCAGGCCAACAATGCCCAATAGGACGCCCCAGACTAACGCTTGATAGCGGCTAACCTTTCCCTGTGGCAAAGGTCGCTGATCAGTTCTCGACATTTGTATATCGATTTTTTCATCAACTACATGATTAAATACAGCCGCTGAAGCTGCTGCCAAACCAATACCTAGTGAGGCATTTAACACCAGTAACCAATCTGGAAAATAGGGTGCAGGCACCGCTAAGAACATACCAACAACCGCTGTTAGGAGAATTAACGAAACTACCTTGAGTTTACAAAGATCTAGTAAGTTAGGGATTGCACTGATAAATTTTATAATCATTAGCCGATACGAGAGAGTTTAAAGAGGCGTTTCAAATCTTTAATTACCCGTTTGATTACCAACCCCTCAGGATTATAATGAAGCATAATATTGCCAAGCGGGTCGATTAAAAATAGATGATTGTCAGGAAAGCTGTTTAATTTTTTCATTAGAGTATTGCTACCGCGTGCAAACAATATCTTTAGGTTTATGTCGCCCACTTCACCATTAGTTAATAACAGGTTTTGAATGCGGCGCATGTTCTCATTGGTCAATATGCGTATGGTTTTCATATCTTCAAGTGTATCCAAACAAGACTGTTCGCAGCGATCCGTTACATAAGTCAATGTCCAAATACCTTGAAGACTCCCATCGTGTTTTTCACCAAAGACAATATCTTGCTCAGTCGTGCTGATAACAGGATTAACAAATTCGCCGTAATTAACGGTGCTTTTAGTGAAAGAATTAGGGCTTAGGTAGAAGAAAGCGGTGCCGAAAACGATTGGTAGCACAAAAGAAGCCAACAAGACCCATAGCTCTTTTTTGGAATTCATAGAAACCTTTTTTTTAAAAATTTGATTAATAATACACTTAGATGGTCATCAAATAAATATAGATTTCAATTTTTAAAGTCGAACCTCAATACCGTTTGCTTGCATAGCCAATTTTGCTTGCTTTACCGTATATTCACCAAAGTGAAAAATACTGGCCGCTAAAACTGCATCGGCACCGCCTTTTAAAACACCCTCAGAAAGATGCTCTAAATTGCCTACACCACCTGAGGCGATAACAGGCACACTCACTGCATCTGAGACTGCTTTGGTTAGTTCAAGATCAAAGCCTGTCTTGACACCGTCACAATCCATAGAAGTGAGTAATACTTCACCCGCACCATGCTCGCCTTCTGTCATTTTTATCGCCCACTCTACTACATCAATGCCTGTTGGCTTTCGACCGCCATGTGTAAAAATCTCCCACTTATTGGGTGTGCTTGACACTTTTTTAGCATCAATAGCAATTACAATACATTGAGAGCCGAATTGCTTACTAAGTTCATTAATTAGGTTTGGATCAAAAATAGCAGCCGAATTAACAGCCACTTTATCAGCACCAGCATTCAGCATAACACGAACATCTTGCGCTTTACGAATGCCGCCGCCCACGGTAAGTGGAATAAAAACCTGCTCAGCAATGCTTTCTACCATGTGAATTGTAGTGTCACGGCCCTCATGCGAAGCTGTAATGTCTAAAAAAGTAATTTCATCAGCACCTTGCTCATCATAGCCTTTGGCCACTTCGACAGGATCTCCAGCATCTTTAATATCGATAAATTGAACGCCTTTAACCACACGGCCATCACGCACATCTAAACAAGGAATAATTCTTTTTGCTAAACTCATAGGCTGAATTTTACATCTCAAAGTTTGTTATGTGGCCAATTATGACTCTATAGGTATAATTCTCACTTAATATGAACATTCCAAAACACATTGCAATCATTATGGATGGAAACGGTCGCTGGGCATCCAAGCGAAGTTTACCCCGTATTATTGGCCATCAACAAGGCGTCAAAGCCGTACGAAAAGTGGTCAAAGCTTGTGGTGAAATGGGCGTACAAACACTTACTTTGTTTGCCTTTAGTAGTGAAAATAAAAACCGCTCGGCCGAAGAGGTATCTCTACTATTTAAGTTATTTTTATCCGCACTCAATCAAGAGGTTAAAAAACTTAACAAGCACAATGTTCGGCTAAAAATTATTGGTGATATGTCGTTATTTCCAGAAGATGTACAGAAAACAGCCTCTGAAGCACAAATACAATTAGCTGACAACACGGGACTTACCTTAGTTATCGCTGCTAATTACGGCGGACAGTGGGACATCGCACAGGCTGCAAGAAAAGCATCTGAAGCTGTTATTAAAGGCGTTATATCTTCTGAAGACATTACAATAGAGGGGTTTTCAAACTACCTTTCTTTAGCCCATGAGCCTGCAGTTGATTTGCTAATTCGCAGCAGTGGGGAGCTAAGAATTAGTAATTTCTTGTTATGGGATATTGCCTATAGTGAGCTCTATTTTACCGATACGCTTTGGCCAGATTTCAATGAAATTGAACTCAAAAAGGCCATTGAAAGTTTCAATTATCGTGATCGTCGTTTTGGCTCACGCAAGGAAAATTAATGTTAATACAAAGAATCTTAACTGCTTTAATACTGGCGCCTTTGTTTATTTGGGCAATCTTTGCGATGCCAACAACTTACTTCTCTTACTTGTTACTCTTGTTTGTTGCACTTGGTGGCTGGGAGTTTGCTCGCCTTATTAAAATTGAACAAGCGCTATATAGATCTTTGGTAGCTGCTGGTATTGTCGGCTGCTGCATCGTAGCCTCGGAGCATGTTCAGAATCTACAAACTGTTTTATATGTCTCTGTTGTCTGGTGGGGGTTAAACTTATATTGGGTTGTTAGTTACCCCAAGAATGTTCAATCTTGGTACGGCTCCGGTATTGTTAGGGTGATGGGCGGGGTGCTTTTGTTAGTCCCTATGTGGGTTGCTCTGACCAACCTACATTCTGTGCATGGGGGCACATACTTCTTGCTACTTATGCTGCTCATATGGGCCGCTGATTCAGGTGCCTACTTCGTTGGCAAAGCCTTTGGAAAAAATAAGCTAGCTCCGAAAGTAAGCCCTGGAAAATCAGTTGAAGGTGTATTGGGCGGTATTGGGCTTGCATTAATAATTATGTTAGGTTTCTTACAGCAGCAAAATATTAGCATAGACTCATATCCAGCCTACCTATTGCTGGCTATCGTGGTATCCAGTGTTTCGGTCTTAGGTGATTTATACGAAAGCTTATTTAAACGTACTTCTGGCATCAAAGATAGTGGCAATATCCTACCTGGACACGGCGGCATTCTTGATCGTATCGATTCTTTAACAGCAGCAGCACCATTTTTCTTACTGGGCCTAGGTCTAATATGATTAATATCACCCTGCTAGGCGCCACAGGCTCTATTGGTCAAAGTACCTTGTCTGTTGTTGACTTACATCCAGAAAAATTCAATATTTTTGCATTAAGCGCTCATACAAATTGGCAAGAAATGTTGCGGCTTTGTAACACCTATAAGCCAACCTTTGCAGTCATGACAGATGAGCAGTCTGCAGAGCAGTTGTCAAGTCAAATTCAGGGTGGCACAGTTGTTCTTTCAGGTGCGAAAGCATTAGATGAAATAGCCTCACATGAGCAAACTGACTACGTTATGGCAGCAATTGTTGGTGCCGCTGGCATGGCATCGAGTTTAGCCGCTGCTCGTGCGGGCAAGCGTATCATGCTGGCCAACAAAGAGTCTTTGGTGTTGGCAGGTGACCTCTTTATGCAGGCAGTTAAAGACAACAATGCCGAGCTTATTCCTGTTGATTCAGAACACAGTGCAATTTTCCAATGCTTACAAGGTGGTCATTCAGGCTTGAGTAAAATTCAACTGACTGCCAGTGGTGGGCCTTTTTTGCATACGCCTCTTGCAGCACTTGGAGCGATAACTCCAGAGCAGGCTTGTGCCCACCCAAACTGGTCAATGGGGCGCAAAATATCCGTTGACTCGGCCACCATGATGAATAAGGGTCTAGAGGTAATTGAGGCGCATTACCTATTTGGCTTGCCCACCCAAAGCATTGATGTGGTTGTACACCCCCAAAGCATCATTCATTCTTCAGTTTATTTTGAAGATGGATCGACCCTTTCACAGCTTGGCAATCCAGATATGCGTACTGTGATCTCATATGCAATGAGCTATCCTGATCGAATCATATCGGGTGTTCCAGCATTAGATCTGACACAAAACTCGCCCTTAGAGTTTTACGCACCAGATTTTGATAAATTCCCTTGCTTGCGTCTAGCTTTTGAGTCCTTAGAAAAAGGCGGTAGCGCCATGGGCACGATGAATGCCGCCAATGAAGTTGCTGTATCTAGTTTTCTAGAAGGTCAGATAAAATTTTTAGACATCTCAATAGTCATTGAAAAAACGCTAGAAAAAGCAAAGAATTTTTACCCTGATACGCTCGATGATGTTATTAATAACGATCTAAATGCTCGCACTATTGCCAGTAAAGTGGTGCAAAACTATGCGTAGATTTTTAACCAGTACCTTGCTATTATTACTGCTACTCAACTCAGGTAGCGCACTTGCCAAAGATAGCGAGTATCACTTTATAGTTAAGCAGGGTGACTCCTTAAGTAGGTACTTTTCTAAGTTGGGCCTATCAAACCGATTGTTGGCTAATTTACTGTCAGCCAGTCCAAAAAATAAACAGCTTAATCAACTTAATATTGGTGAAAGTGTCATTATACGACTGCATAGCAACCGTCGCTTTAAATCACTAAGTTATCGTTCACATAAGAAAGGTACGCTTGAGGCGCTACTAATTGGCACCCGGTTTGTTAGCTCATCCAATAAAAATGAGAAAAACCCTAGTCCGCTTTTAGTTACTACAATTGTCATTAACAGCTCTTTTGGCTATGATGCTCAAAAGGCAGGACTGGGGCTAAGTGTTGTTAATACCGTGGTTGAAGCATTGTCTTGGCATTTAAATTTTGATACTGATTTGCACAAAGGCGATCGCTTTTTTATTGTCACCAATGGCGGCAAGAAGCCTGTTGGCATTATTTATAAAGGCAAGAATAAGAGCGTTGAAGCATTTTCTCATACCAATGAACGTGGAAAAACCAGCTACTACAATCGACATGGTTACACGCTTAGCGCGTCTTTTTTAAGAGCGCCTCTTAAATATAAACGCATCAGCTCTAAGTTTCAACTAAAGCGCTACCACCCTATTTTAAAAACCTATCGTCCTCATAGAGCTGTTGATTATGCCGCTGATCGTGGAACACCGGTTCTTTCAACTGCTGATGGGATTGTTAAGCTCAAAGGTTGGAAGGGCGCCCTAGGAAAGGCTATTATTATTAAGCACGGGGTCAACTACACGACGGTTTATGCGCATCTTTCTAAATATGCTCGTAACCTTCGCCAAGGTGGGTCGGTAAAAAAAGGACAGGTCATTGGCTATGTCGGCTCAACCGGAAGATCTACGGGTGCGCACCTACATTACGAGCTTCGCTTCAAAGGCAAGCGTAAGGATCCATTAAGCTATAAACTTCCCAAGCAGCAAAAGGTTGCCAACTCAAAATTATGGGGTTTTCGTACACAAGTTAACGCAATTTTAGCCAGTCTATAGCGCTTGGACCTTAACCCAATCGCGCCAGCTTTCAGGCGCTAAGTCGCTCAAATAATCTTTCTCGATATACTTTGCCTGATAAGCCTTTGCACCAGCTACCTTGTTTAATATAGCAAAAGTGATAAGTTCATCAATGTGGTGTATTTTTTTGGTACCTGGGACCAAAGATTCATTGCGGATAATAGCCGCCATCATGGCAGAATTTGGATTGCCGTGCACCTTAAAAGACTCTTCAAATAGGTTAAGTGCTAAAAACTCATTCTTAATAAAACCATTATCGCCATCAAGCAAAAACATGGCGTATTCATAAAGCGCTCTGTCGTAACTTCTACGAACCAGTTTTATCAAAATTTCGTTAGCTTCTCGCTCTTGAGGGGAGTAGCCCATGAGCTCGCTACCCTGCCTAAGTTGCTTAGACGCTTCATACATGGCATCAAAATCGTTAAGATCAAATGCGCCCTTTAACAACAAAGACTGTCCCCTGAGCACTACATCACGCGAACCAATCTCATTGCCAATTTGTATTAAGCGTAGAGCGCCATCTGAAAGCGGAGATGCTACAGTGTCAAGGCTCAACAGCATAATAAGAAGGGGTATTTGTTTCATCATAGCGATTTATTATCTATTTTACCACGGCAAAAGTTATCATAATTTTAAGTCAGACAATCGATTAAAATATGTCTAATACTTATTGCAATCATTGTCAAAGGAATCATCGTGGAAACTCTATTTGAAACCAATTTAAGCCTACCTCTTATCCAAAAAGGCAAGGTAAGAGACATTTATGATATTGACGACAGGCGAATGCTTATTGTTACCACTGATCGTTTAAGTGCTTTTGACGTAGTCTTTGATGATGGCATTGCTAAAAAAGGTGCTGTATTAACCTCTGTGGCTAATTTTTGGTTCGATAAAACCCAGCATATAATTCCAAATCACCTAACGCATGAGCCTTTAAATAGCGTCCTAAATAATAAAGAAATTGAACAAGTTGAAGGTCGAGCTGTTATTGTCAAAAAATTAAAACCTTTGGCCGTAGAAGCGATTGTTCGTGGCTATATTATCGGATCGGGGTGGAAAGATTATCAAAATACTGGAAAAATGTGTGGAATAACCTTGCCTAAGAATCTTAAATTAGCACAGAAGCTGCCAGATGTAATGTTTACACCGTCCAGTAAGGCGGCTGTCGGTGAACATGATGAGAATATTGACTTCGCCACTACTATCAATATTTTAGGCGAAGATATGGCCCAGCAAGTTAAGCAGGCTAGCCTAGCGCTTTATCGATTTGCAGCAGAATTTGCACTTGAGCGCGGCATTATCATTGCAGACACTAAGTTTGAATTTGGCTTAGATGAAAACAATACACTAACATTAATGGATGAGGTGCTAACCCCAGATTCCTCGCGTTTTTGGTCAGCTAAAGATTACCAAGTTGGTGAAAGTCCACAAAGTTTTGATAAGCAAATTGTGCGAGATTATCTAGAAACACTAGATTGGAACAAAGCGCCGCCAGCGCCAAAGTTGCCGCAAAATATCATCGAAAAAACTGCCAATAAATACCAGCAAGTTCAACAACTGTTGACGCAATAACAATCATGCAGCTAAGTGGTTTAATCCAAAAAATGCACACCCATCTTAATAGGGGCGTTGCTCAGTACCAACTACCAATTGGGGATAAATTATTAAGCATGAACGACCTAGTGGGTGAACAAATTACATTAAGCTTTAACCACATTATCCAGTGCAGTCACTGCGGCAGAAAAACCAATAAAAGCTACTCTCAGGGCTATTGCTACCCCTGCTCTCAAAAACTAGCCCGCTGTGACTTGTGCATCATGAAGCCTGAAACTTGTCACTACCATCTTGGCACGTGTCGAGAGCCACGGTGGGGTCTAGATAATTGCTTTTCACCCCATGTTGTTTATTTGGCTAACTCGTCTGGCATTAAAGTTGGAATTACTCGCAAGGGCAACATTCCTAGCCGCTGGATCGACCAAGGTGCAATTAGCGCGCTGCCTATTTTAGAAGTGGATACACGCTTAAAATCAGGCGAGCTTGAAATGGCGCTAAAACAATATGTTAATGATAAAACCAATTGGCGAAAAATGCTAAAAAATGAGGTGAGTCCGGTTGATCTTCTAGCAACAAAAAATGAGCTACTTGGGCACATTCAAAGCACCATTGACACAACGGGTGCTCAAATATTGAACAATGAAGTGTTAGCAATAAACTACCCTGTGGTAGAATATCCCAGCAAAATTACTTCATTAAATTTTGATAAAACACCAGTAATAACGGGTGTTTTAAAAGGTATCAAGGCGCAGTATCTAATTCTAGATTGTGGCGTTATTAATATTAGAAAATTTAGTGCTTATGATGTTGCACTAACTTATTAGGAGAGAATTATGGCAGATTTAATCATTGAAGAAGTAGCATTAGGCGAAGGTAGTGCTTGTAAAGCGGGCGACCATGTTTCTATGCACTACACAGGCTGGCTAACTAACGGTAAAAAATTCGACTCAAGTGTTGATCGCAATGACCCTTTCAACTTTCAACTAGGAGTGGGTCAAGTAATCCCTGGTTGGGACCAAGGTGTCGATGGCATGCAAGTAGGTGGCAAGCGCAAATTAACCATTCCGTCAAAGCTGGCTTATGGCGAAATGGGCGCGGGTGGCATTATTCCGCCAAACGCAACTCTGGTTTTTGATGTTGAGCTTTTAGGTATTCAATAAAGACATTATGAACGACGACTTCCCTAGAATTAAAAGACTTCCTGCCTATGTTTTTGCCGTTACTAACGAGCTTAAATCTAAGGCGAGAGAGCGCGGGGAAGATATTATCGATTTTGGCATGGGCAACCCAGATCAGCCGACTCCTGATCACATTGTTGAAAAACTAGTTGAGGCAGCTCGCAGAAAAGACACGCATCGCTACTCGACATCTCGAGGAATACCTCGTTTACGAAAGGCTATTTCAAACTGGTATAAGAGTCGTTTCGACGTTGATATAGACCCAGAAACAGAAGCAATTGTTACCATCGGGTCCAAAGAGGGCTTGGCAAATTTAGCGCAAGCAATAGTAGGGGCTGGCGATACAGTTTTGGTGCCTAATCCCGCGTACCCAATTCACCCATATGGATTCGTCATTGCGGGTGCCGATATTCAGCATGTGCCTTGTGGACCAGAGGATGACTTCTTAGCCGAGCTTGAAAGATCTATAAAAAATACCTGGCCAAAGCCGAAAATGTTGGTACTAAACTATCCGTCCAATCCAACAACAGAATGTGTTGAATTAGAGTTTTTTGAGAAGGTTATTAAGATTGCCAAGGAGCATGAAATTTGGGTTGTGCAAGATTTAGCTTACGCCGATATTGTTTTTGATGGCTATGTGGCTCCCAGTATTATGCAAGTCAAAGGCGCTAAAGATGTTGCTGTAGAATTTTTCTCACTATCAAAAAGCTACAACATGCCTGGCTGGCGCGTTGGCTTCATGGTTGGTAATCCGATTTTAGTAAAAGCATTAGCAAAAATAAAATCTTACCTTGATTACGGGATGTTTACGCCAATTCAAGTAGCTGCTATTGAAGCATTAGAGGGTGATCAAACCTGCGTTCAGGAAATATCAAACATGTACCAAGATCGTCGCGATGTTTTGTGCAGCGGCCTAAATGGCATTGGTTGGGAAGTAACACCACCTAAAGCCACTATGTTTGTTTGGGCTAAAATTCCTGAATTTTACCAATCCATGGGCTCGCTTGAGTTCACTAAAAAACTGCTAAAAATAGCCAAGGTGGGCGTCTCTCCAGGAGTTGGATTTGGCGACTATGGTGATCAGTATGTTCGCTTTGGCTTGATTGAAAACGAACACCGGACCCGTCAAGCTGTTCGCGGTATTCGCGAAATGTTTAAAGCAGATGGGTTGCTATAGATAAAAGATTGGCGTTAAAATCAAAACACATGAAACTATCTGCTAACGAATTTATCAACTCTAAACATAAGCGCCTAACCCTGTTAGGCATGTCTGGGGTTGGAAAAACACATTTGGCCAAATTATTATCTAAAAATGATGATTATTTTCACTACTCAGGTGACTATCGTATTGGCGCTCAATATCTAAATAATGATATTTTAGATAATATAAAGTCTTGCATTAAGCAGGACGAAAAGCTAAAAGAGCTGCTTGAAAATGACTCAATTAGTGTTCAAAACCATATCACTTTTGACAATCTATCTGTGGTTGCGTCATTTCTGGGAAAGGCTGGAAATCCTGAACTAGGGGGCCTGCCCATTGCTGAGTTCATGCGAAGACAGGCTTTGTTCAACCAGGCAGAGGCTAATACTATGATGGATGTGCCTGACTTCATCGCGAAAGCTGAGCGACAAGGTGTGGCCAACTTTATCAATGATGCAGGTGGAAGCCTGTGTGAACTTGATGATGAAAACATTTATAAAACCTTGGCTGAGCACACAATAATCTTATACATTCGTGCCAGCAAAAACAATGAAAATACCTTAATAGAGCGTGCGCAAACACACCCTAAGCCAATGTACTACCAGGCTAGGTTTTTACAAGAACAATTGGCTATTTACTTAGCAGAAAATAAGTTTACTTATGTGGCACAAATTAACCCAGACGCTTTTATTCGCTGGATATTTCCCCGCTTATTAGAGCATCGAAAGCCAAAATATGAGCGTATTGCTCAACAATATGGTTACACCATTGACAGCGAAGATTTGTATCAATGTTGCCATGCCGATGAAGTGCTTGAACTAATCGCAGGAGCTATCTCCTAATGCCTTTAATTGCTCATTCAAAACTACCTTCTTTTGCACGGCTAAAATCTGAAGGGGAGATCGTATTAAGTAAAGATCGGGCCAATCACCAAGTGATTCGTGAACTGCATATCGGCTTACTCAACTTGATGCCAGATGCCGCTTTAGAGGCCACCGAGCGTCAATTTTTTCGTCTCATCGGTCACTCTAACCAAATTGCTCAATTTTATTTACACCCCTTTACACTACCTTCTGTTGAGCGCGGCGACAAGGCGGCCAAGCACGTTAGTGAGCACTATCAAAGCTTTGATGAAATAAAATTACAGGGCCTAGATGCTCTTATTATTACAGGGGCCCATGTTGAGCAGGCCGACTTGAAAAAAGCACCTTTTTATGATGAGTTAAAGGCTGTCATTGATTGGTCATATGCAAACGTTACTTCTACCTTATGCTCTTGCTTAGCCACACACGCAGTAATGGAGTTCAGGTACCAACAGAAACGTCAAGCAATTGGCAATAAGTGTTGGGGCGTCTTTAAACATAAAATTGCAAATCGAAGCCATCCTCTAATTAGTGGCGTTAACACCAACTTTAACGTGCCGCATTCTCGTTTTAATGAAATAACCAATCAGCAATTTGCAACAGCTGGCATTAAAATTTTGGTTGATAGTGACATTGGTGCACACCTGTGCGTGAGTGAGGATCTGCTT
>CAYYGB010000015.1:0-11031 GCA_964471285.1 uncultured Candidatus Thioglobus sp. | reverse complement strand
TGTTACTAATACTTTACTTATGTGCAGCGTCAATCTTGTCAACAGTATCGAATTCAAACTTGATTTCTTTCCAAGTTTCCATTGCGATAGCTAATTCAGGACTGTGCTTAGCTGCAGAAGTTAAGATATCTTTACCTTCTTTCTCTAATTCACGACCACTGTTACGAGCTTCAACACAAGCTTCAACCGCTACACGGTTTGCTGCTGCGCCTGCTGCGTTACCCCATGGGTGACCCAACGTACCGCCACCAAACTGTAGACATGAATCGTCGCCGAAAATGTTTACTAGTGCTGGCATGTGCCATACGTGAATACCACCAGAAGCTACTGGGATTACACCCGGCATTGCGCCCCAATCTTGGTCAAAGAAGATACCACGTGAACGATCTTCTTTAATGTATGAATCGCGCATAATGTCGATCCAACCTAAAGTTGCTTCACGGTCGCCTTCAAGCTTACCTACAACAGTACCTGAGTGCAAATGATCACCACCAGATAAACGTAAGATTTTAGCTAAGACTCGGAAATGGATACCGTGGTGCGGGTTACGATCCAATACAGCGTGCATTGCACGGTGAATGTGTAACAACATACCATTGTCTTGACACCATTGAGCTAGACCAGTGTTTGCAGTCCAACCACCAGTAATGTAGTCATGCATAATGATCGGAGAACCGATTTCTTTAGCATATTCTGCACGCTTCATCATTTCATCAGCAGTAGGGGCAGTAACGTTTAGGTAGTGACCTTTACGCTCACCAGTTTCAGCTTCAGCTTTATCAATTGCTTCTTGTACGAAATCAAAACGAGCCCTCCAACGCATGAATGGCTGAGAGTTAATATTCTCATCATCTTTCGTGAAGTCTAAACCACCACGAAGACCTTCATAACATGCACGGCCATAGTTCTTAGCAGATAAACCTAGTTTAGGCTTAATAGTACAACCCAATAATGGACGACCATATTTGTTAAGAATATCACGTTCCATCTGGATACCTTGTGGCGGACCATTACAAGTCATTACGTATGCAATTGGGAATCTGATGTCTTCTAGTCTAAGTGCACGTAGAGCTTTAAAGCCGAATACGTTACCAACTAAAGAAGTCATTACGTTTACAACTGAACCTTCTTCAAATAGGTCAATCGGGTATGCAACGAATCCATAGAAACATGTGTCGTCACCTGGTACATCTTCGATCGCATATGCGCGACCTTTATAGTGATCAAGATCTGTTAAAAGATCTGTCCATACTGTTGTCCAAGTACCTGTAGAAGATTCAGCTGCTACTGCTGCTGCAATCTCCTCTCTAGGCACACCATCTTGTGGTGTAATTTTAAAACATGCAAGAATATCCGTCGCAGTGGGCGTATAGTCCGGCATCCAATAAGTTTCGCGGTAGTCTTTTACTCCCGCATCATAAACCTTAGCCATATTAGCTCTCCTTTCATTAAAAGAAATGCCATCATACAATAGCACTTGTATAATGTAAAATAATATTTATTTAATAAATAATAAGTTTATATTATGATTAATTATACGATAAAGCAACTATATAGCTTTGAGGCTGTTGTCAGAACAAAAAGCTTTACCAAAGCTAGTAAAGAACTGTTTATTACTCAGCCTGCGGTGTATATGCAGGTACAAAAATTAACTGATACTATTGGAACGGATCTGATTCAAACCAACGGTAAAATCATTATACCAACCTTTATTGGAAAGAAGCTATACCAAACTTGTATAGAGATAATTGACAAGCTCGAGAAGTCTCATGCTGAAATTCAACAAACACTTGACCCTGAAGCGGGACACTTGCAAATTGCAGTTGCCACAACCACCAACTCGTTTATTAGCCATGTTTTGGCAAAATTTAAAAAACAATACCCTAGAATGTCCTTTTATCTAGATGTAACAAACCGTGAATCATTATTAAATAAACTTAAAAATAGTGAGGCCGATCTTGTCATCATGGGAGAACCTCCAACGGATATGCCTCTTATCACTCAGCCATTTATGGAAAATCCTTTGATTGCAATTGCACATCCAGACCATCCATTACTCTCTAAAAAGCATAACACCATTAAAGATCTTACCAATGAAACACTAATTACAAGAGAGCGAGGATCGGGTACACGTATCACCATTGAACGCATTATTGGCATGAAACTAACCTCAGATATTGAGATTAACTCTAATGAAGCGATTATTCAGGCTGTACAAGCTGGACTGGGTATCGGTTTTGTTTCCAAGCACACTGTAAAATTAGAGCTTGAAAATAATGTTATTAAACAGCTTGATATAGATAAGTTCCCTATCACTCGCCATTGGTATATTGTGCATAACTCAAAAAATAAACTGTCGCCTATTGCTCAACGTTTTAAAGATTTTATTGTTGAAAATAGTTAAGTCATTATTTTCTTAACCAGCAGTACGATAGCCACAATAACGATAATGCCCAATATTTTTTCCATAATTTTTGGGCTAAACTTAAATGAACCCATATAGGATCCTAAAAAACCACCTAAAACCACTGCAATAATCAGTGGCACAAACTCCAATAAGTTAATTGAGTTATATTGCAAACGTGAAACCAATCCAGATAAGGATACTGCCCAGACAAAGATTACTCCAGCTGCTGCCGCTTCTTTTTGCGTTCCTAAATTTAACATAATAATTAAAGGAACTAAATATATCCCGCCGCCAATACCGACAATTCCTGCCACTAATCCTAAAACAGAGCCAGTAATTAAAGACACGCCAATCTTTCCCTGATAACTTAATTCAAACCTAAAGCCAGTATCCTTCCAAAGATAAATTCTCATAGCGACCAAAACTAGTGATGATAATAATATCCATAAAAATATCTCTTGAGATAGGTGCAGGGTGCCACCCACATAAGCAAACGGAATTGCTGAGAGTAAGAATGGTAGAATAATACGAAGTTTTCCGTGCTTATTACGTAGATAGTTATAACTACCAATTGTGGCTACAAATAAGTTAAGCGACAAAGAGATCATTGGAATCACCAGGTTTGACATACTTGCAATGACCATAATAGCCGTGTATGACGAGCCACCACCCATGCCAACTGATGAGTAAACAAATGCCACTATAAAGAATGATAGTGGCAATAAATAATCAAGATAAGGGGCGACTTCCATAAAGGTTTATTTTACGGATAGCACCATGGAATTGATTGACCTAGGTCAATTTATGAGAAGACGATAGTTTTATTATTGCAGGTTAACAGTCGATCTTCTAGGTGATACTTCAAGCCCTTAGCAAGTGTGATTTTTTCAACGTCTTGGCCCATCTTCTTCATGTCTTCAGCACTATCTGCATGGTCAACACGAACAACATCTTGCTCAATAATTGGACCTTCATCTAAGTTAGCGGTAACATAATGACACGTTGCGCCAATCAATTTCACTCCGCGCTCAGCGGCGCGCTCATAAGGGTTTGCACCAACAAATGATGGTAAGAATGAATGGTGGATATTAATAATCTTACCACTATACTCAACACACATCTCATCAGGAATGATTTGCATATAACGCGCAAGCACAATAACATCTGGATTAAAACTATCGACTGTTTTCATCATCTTGTTCATATCAGCCTCTTTAGTATCTTGACTAATACTGACTTTTTTAAACGCCACATCATACCAACTGGCCAGTTTTGATAATCTGTCATGATTAGATAAAACACCGACAATTTCGCCTTCAAGTTCGTTTTCATGTCCTCGATGCAAAAGATCTGCCACACAATGTGAAGCCTTAGACCCCATAATCAATATACGTTTAAGTTGCGCTGCATCACTTAGCTGCCACACCATATTACACTGATCGGCTAAAACTGAAAATGCATCTCTAAAGTCATCCAAAGAGCAAGTAATAGAGTTTGATTCGATCTCGATGCGCATAAAGAAATGTTTATTTTGCTCATCTAAATGATGATGCGCTTCTTTAATATTTCCATTGTATTCAAGAATAAACTGGCTCACAATAGCAACCAATCCATGTGTGTCTGGGCAAGAAATCAATAATCGGTAAACATTCATGTGCGATACTCTGCATTAATCTTAACATAATCATAAGAAAAATCAGTAGTCCAAACGCTTTCTTGTATGTTGCTATTACCAATTTCAATGGTAATTACAATATCTGTCTTTTGCATTTCAGCACTACCTAAAGCTTCTGTATAAGTTGGATCTGGTTCACCTAATTTAACAATGCTAACCTTATTCAAATAAATATTGATATCTTCAAGTTTTAGCTGTTTGATGTTCGCCCTACCAACCGCTGCCAAAATTCGACCCCAGTTTGCATCGCTTGCAAATAAGGCTGTTTTCACCAAAGGAGAGTGTGCGACTGTATAAGCTACTTCTAAACAGTCTTCATTGCTTGATCCACCTTTAACGCACATCTCCACAAATTTAGTTGCCCCTTCACCATCTTTAATAATTTGATGTGCTAAAGATTTAGTTACTTCGTTAAGTGCACTTTGAAATTCATCTTTACAATCCACAAGATTAACACCACTTACACCTGTTGCACTAAGTGTGCAAGCATCATTCGTAGAGGTGTCGCCATCTACGGTTATCCGGTTAAAAGATTGATTAGTAGCCTTGGTAAGAGTCTCTTGTAGTTGACCTTGATCAGCTTGAACATCGGTAAAAATAAAACTAAGCATGGTGGCCATATCTGGGCGAATCATGCCTGAGCCTTTAGCTATACCAGTAATAGAGACCAACTTTCCAGCTACTTCAAAAGTTTTAGAATGGGTTTTTTGAACTAAGTCTGTCGTGAGTATGCCTTGAGCCACATTAGCCATACCATCAGCAGATAGTTGGCTAACTGCACTTGGAATGCCCACTTCAAACTTAGATAAATCGAGCTGTTGGCCAATCACCCCAGTAGAAAATGGTAGCACTTGCTCTGTCTTAATACCTAGCTCATTCGCCAACAGTTCACAAGTTTTAACCGTATTTTCCATGCCTTGGGCACCTGTGCCAGCATTAGCGTTACCACTATTAATTAGTAGTGCAAGTGGTGATTGTTGTAAGTGGTTTTTAGCAACGACAACTGGAGCTGCACAAAATACATTTTGCGTAAATACGCCCGCTGTTGTTGTGCCTAGGGTTAGTGAAATTACAGATAAATCTAAGGCGTCATTATTCTTAATCCCAGCATTGATTGATGCTGAAGATATCCCTGCTATGTTTAATAATGACTGACCCATGCTTAACAATAAATCCTTAATAATTAAAGGTATTTTACTGACTTAACTCAATTCAATCAATGAAACATTATTAAAATATGGGTCGCAACGACTTTAGCTACTTAAAAAAACCTTATTACCAAAAAAAATCTCTAGAAAATAACCAGCAATATGCTAAAAAAGATTGTTTATAGTGTTGTTACTGGAATGACCATTGCTGAAGATTTTTTACCATAGCGCATCAGCATATAAATTGACAGGCTTAGCAAAATAGCACTAAATATAATCCAAAATATTGAGCTACTTGGATGCTGAGTAAATGTGGCAACTTGATAAAACACCACCGCCGTAACATAAGCAAGCCCTGTTGACCATAATGCACCAATGGTCGCCCAACTTCTACCTACTTCTCTTACCATAGCACCAAGTGCCGCCACACACGGAAAATACAAAAGGATAAATAGCAGGTAAGCAAACGCTCCTGCTTTTCCATCAAAGCGAGAAACCATAACGCCAAATGTATCAGTAGAAACCTCTTGAGATGTGGCTGCTAAATCTTGAGAATGAGTATCATCCAAAACTCTCAAGCCCAATGGATCTGAAATATTTACTACTGCATCCGAAACATTGGCAGGGATGGTCGCCAAAGCTTCACTTATTCCGTTTAATAAGTTGTATTCAGCTTCTTTTTCAGCAGCGCCGTTCATCTCTGAATCTAAATTAGAATACAAAGAGTCTAGCGTACCCACTACCACCTCTTTTGCCAAAATTCCAGTCACAATACCTACAGTTGCCGGCCAATTATCTTCACGAATACCCATTGGCGCAAACACGGGTGTTATTGACTGAGCTAAAGCGCTTAGCGCTGAATTTTTAGAATCTTGGTTACCAAATGAGCCGTCCATACCCACGCTATTCACCACATTAATAATGGTTACTACTACAACAATAATCTTACCTGCACCCAGCACAAAGCCTTTTAGTTTATTCCATGTATTGATGCTCAAGTTTCTAACTGACGGCAATTGATAACCCGGCAATTCCATCAAGAAATCACTGGTATCAGTTCCGCCTTTAAAGGCACGCTTTAAGATTAAGCCTGTTAACACGGCAAACATCACGCCAATTAAATACAAAGCAAATACGATATTTTGCCCGCCTACTGGAAAGAAGGCTGCTGCAAATAAAGCATACACAGCCAGCCTCGCACCGCAAGACATAAAGGGTGACATCATTACTGTGGTTACCCTTTCTCTATGTGTATCCAGAGTTCTCGCTGCCATAATGCCGGGTACATTACAACCGAATCCAACTATCAAAGGTATAAATGCCTTACCAGATAAGCCGATACGGCGCATAAATTTATCCATCACAAAAGCAGCACGAGCCATATAACCCAACTCCTCTAACAAAGTTAAGAATAAATACAATGAAGCGATAATAGGAACAAAAGTTGCTACCACCTGAATACCACCACCCACGCCATCAGCGACAACAACTTGGATAAATTCTGGCGTGCCAATGGCAGATAATAAATAACGAACACCCTCAACAAAAATAACACCTGCAGCGATATCAAAAAAATCAATCAACGCACCGCCAAAATTAATGCTGAATAAAAATAGCAAATAAATCACCATTAAAAAGATAGGCACGCCTGTCCAAGAGCCTAATACCCATCGATCAATATTATCAGATAGTGTTCTTTTAAAGCTTTTCTCTCGAGTAATTACCGACTGAGCAATGGCATTTGCCGCATTAAATCTTGCCTCAGCCTTTATAAGTTCTATGGCTTTATTGTCTTTTAGTTGAGAAGTCTTGTCTGTTGAGTAGTCAACTTTAAATTCGCCCAATGTTTGGTACTCATTGATTACATTGGCAAATACTGATAAATCATTCTGCTCTTTAAGTGAAACTGGAATAACTTCACAACCAAAAGATTGTTTGAGTGCTTGAATGTCAATCTGCATCCCGCGCTTAGACGCTACATCCATCATGTTAAGCAGAACAACAACATTCACACCCAACTCTCTAAGTTGAGTTGTTAGGTACAGACCTCTTTCTAAAGTTGAAGCATCAACAATATTAAAATATAAATGATCCGGGTTACTTAATGCAAAATTTCTTGCGATCTGCTCATCCAAGGATGAATTTTTATCATCAATTGAATATACACCAGGTAGATCACTGACTAAAAATTGTTGATCATTGAAATTAAATTCACCTTCTTTACGTTCAACAGTTACACCGGGCCAATTGCCCGTGCGTTGCTTGGCGCCTGTTAAAAGATTAAACAAGGTGGTTTTTCCAGCGTTGGGATTACCAATTAATGCAATTTTTTTAAAAGTCACAACTCTCTCACTTCAATGAGTTTTGAAAGTGTTCTTCCGATACTAATCCTAGCATTGCCCATAGATATCACCATGTCTCCACCTCTATTTCTCAAAATAGAAACAGAAATACCTGTGTTAACACCCAGGCCGAGTAATTTAATTTTTTTTTCAGGCGTTGAATTGATTTTATTGATCAACACATGTTGGCCAATTTGGCTATTTGACAATATTTGCATGTATTTAATTTTACTAATTTTTTCCAACAAGACGCTCTTTTTTATTATAAGAAATCCAATAGCTAAACATGGAGATTGTAAAGACATACTGAATAATAAATTGAACCCATTCTGGTTTAGAGTACCAACCAAATAAGACATGTAGTGGAATACCTATAATGCCATCTTTATGGCTAAAAATTGTACCGGCAACATTAAAAGCTTTATTGAAAATAAAATGTTCTGCATCAATCATGCCGTACCCTTTTAAAGCTGAGATTCCTTCGTGAAATGAATAGCCTAATAAAAATCCAGCCTGAAGAATAAGATACGCTAGAGTCACTTTAAACAATAAAGATAGATCTACTCTCACCAAAGAATAGAAGATCAAAATAGATAAAGCTAGTGCCGATAAAACACCCATAATTACAACATCAAATGGGTACTTGCCTGCAAATGTAAAAATAGCTATCTCTGTACCTTCACGCGCAATAATAATAAATGAAATCCAAAATAATGCCATCACAGAAACGCTTTTATCTATCTCTCCAGCAATGTGTTTTGCCATATTACTACCATGACGAATCATCCAGATGATAAAGACTGATACCAATAATAAAGCTACTAAACTAGCTGCACTTTCCCATAGTTTGGTTAAGTTTGAAACGCCACCCAAATACTCAGAAAATCTATTTAATAAAAGCCCCAAAACAATTGCCGTGACTAAACCAACAAAACCACCCTGTATGACAGTAATCTTTAAATGCTCCTTATCAATCTTAATAATATATTTGAGAACAATAGCAATTAATAAAAATGCTTCTAGCCCCTCTCTGAAACCCATTATAAAACTTGGAAAATCTGTCATATTTACTTCCTTTTTTAAAGATTATTAATTGAATGTTATTTTTATGTAAATGATACACGTTATCATTAGCATTATCAATAATAATAATAATAATAAACTAATATTGATAGATACACAGTAAGTTCTAGATGCCATAAAATAAACAAAATATAAAATATAAACACTTACAGGATATGAATCTAGAAAATCGTGCAAAAGCCAGTCAAAAAGTAACCCTTGTTGGCGCCGTTATTGATCTTGCATTAGGCATCTTTAAAGTAATAGCTGGCGTACTAGGTAATTCTGGCGCTTTAATTGCAGATGGTATACACTCATTTTCAGACTTATTATCTGATGGTGTCGTGCTTTATGCCTCAAAACATTCAGCTGAAGAGGCAGATGACGAACATCCATATGGCCATGAAAGGTTCGAAACTGTTGCTACGTTAGGATTGGCCATTATTCTGGCCATTATTGGTGTTGGTATTATTTATGATGCTTTTGAGCGATTATTCAATCCTAGTGAACTTTCATACGACACCCTACTACTAAGTGCTGCTGCTTTATCAATTTTCTCCAAAGAAGCTTTATATTGGTACACCTTAAAAGTTGCTAAAACTTATAAGTCAGATATGCTTAAAGCCAATGCATGGCATCATCGCTCAGATGCCCTCTCTTCAGTGGTTGTCTTTATTGGTATTTTGGGCAGTCTTAATGGCTATTTATATTTAGATGGTGTTGCGGCCGTTGTAGTTGGATTCATGATTATTTATATAGCTTGGGAGTTGGGACTAGGTGCAACTAAGGAGTTGGTGGACACTTCTATTGATGCTGATCAAGTTAAGCAACTTAGAGATTCTATTGGTCGAATTAGCGGGGTTAACAGCGTGCATTCACTACGCACTCGCAAAATTGGGCATACGATATCTTGTGATGTACATGTACAGGTTGATCCATTCCTAAGTGTGAGTGAAGGGCATATTATCAGTGTGAGTGTTGAGCGTGTTGCTAAAGAGTGCCTAGAGGATCTTAACGATGTGACCGTACATATTGATCCAGAAGATGATGAAACCGTGGAGCCGTACGAGTCTCTTCCGGAGCGAGCTGAAGCATTAGGGATTTTAACAAAAGCTTTGTTTAACAATAAATGTGATGGTGAAATTGAGCGCATCCAATTGCACTACCTAGAAAGTAGAATTCACGTAGATTTTTATCTACCATTAAGCTGTTTAGAGTCTGGGCAAAGTGGTGATGAAATTCTCGCCAAGCTTCATGAAACAGTAGATCCTCTAGAAGGGTTTGGAAAAATTAAAGTCTACTTTAGTAAATGCTAAAGGCAATGATAAGCATGGCATATTGCGCCAGCTAATGCATCGGCCGCATCTTCCTGGGGTGCCTTATTAAGCTTTAAAGCCTCACATACCATATAAGACACCTGATCTTTAGTAGCATGACCTTTTCCGACTACTGCTTTCTTAATTTGATTAGGACTATATTCAACCATAGCAATTCCATTCATTCCCGCAGCAGAAATAATTGCACCTCTAGCATGGCCTAGTTTAATCGCAGCATCAGGGTTTGGCCTATCGGGGCGCATAAACGCACGCTCAATAACGACCACGTCGGGTTGATATTTTTTAACCACTTGATCGATTTCTAAAAAGATTGTGGTAATGCGATCTGTCAATTCACCCTTGGTACGAATACAACCACTAGCAAGATAGCTAAATTTAAGCTTTTGGGCTTCAATTAAACCAAATCCTGTGATTCTTGAGCCAGGGTCAACCCCTAAAATTTTCATAATGAGTATTGTATAGAGTTGATAAAAATTAAGCAATATAAACATACATATAAGGCATTTATGATATACTTTAATTTTAAAAATTAAACAAGGATAAGCCATGGCAGTATTAGAACTAAACAAAGATAATTTTGATGAAACTATTCAAAATAACGATATTGTTATCTTAGACTTTTGGGCACCGTGGTGTGGTCCTTGCAAATCATTTGCACCTACCTATGAGGCAATGAGTGAAAAAATTGAAGGCGTAACTTTTGCAAAAATTAATACTGAAGATGAACAAGATTTAGCGGGTAAATTTCAAATTCGTTCGATCCCTACTTTGATGATTTTTAGAGAGCAAATTTCAATTTTCTCTCAACCGGGTGCAATGGCTGAAGCAGATCTTGAAACGGTTTTAAATAAAGCTAAAGAATTAGATATGGCTATCGTACGAAAAGAGATTGAAGAGCAGTAAGCTAAAAGTTAGATCAAGTCTGAATAACTTTTTTCACTAAACCCAACCCTTAAATTAGCACTTGTTACTAAAACAGGTCGCTTTATAAGCGTTGGGTTTTTTAACGTCAACTCTAAAGTGATATTCGATTTTTGTTCATCGGTAAGATTTCTATAGG
>CAYYGB010000014.1:0-12111 GCA_964471285.1 uncultured Candidatus Thioglobus sp. | reverse complement strand
TCAAGCAGATGATCTAAAAACTCAGCTAGAAGAGGCTCAGCAGTCTACAAAAGACAACTGGGACAAGGTACTTCGCGCCCAAGCTGAAATGGAAAATCTTAAGCGTCGTAATGCTAAAGATCTTGAAAATGCTCACAAATTTGCACTCGATGGTTTTGTTAAAGCGCTACTTGAAGTCAAAGATTCTTTGACGATGGGTCTAAAAACTGCCCAAGAAGACAGTGCTTCGGTAGAAAGTATCACTGAAGGTCTAGAAATGACTGACAAGGTATTTACTTCAACGCTAGAAAAATTTGGCGTTGAAACGATCAACCCTAAAGGTGAAGCGTTTAATCCAGAATTTCATGAGGCTGTCACCATGATACCTATGCCAGACCAGGAGTCTAATTCTGTTCTAGAGGTTATCCAAGCGGGCTTTACCCTTAATGGTCGCTTAGTACGTCCAGCGATGGTGATTGTGGTTCAATAGTTTTTTTAAGCCTTCTTCGCTCACTATAAAAATATCGCAAATTATCGAAATGACTCATAAAATGCTTAAAAATCAAGTGTTTATAGGCTAAAAAACCCACTATTTAGGTCGTTTTCAGATAAAAAACAGGGTTTTATTAGCGCTTCAAGCAAAATTTTGGATTTTTTAATAATGGGTCAAAAATTAGCTTAGATTGTAAACATCACATCTCTATGATATAATTTTCGCTCAATTTTGACCTCAAAGCATTTTAAAAAACTGGGGCTAAATTTTTTATTAACTACTTCCAAGGAAATATTATGAAATTAATTCTTTTAGGTGCTCCAGGTGCCGGCAAAGGTACTGTTGCAAAATTACTCACTAAAATTGACGGTTCAGTTCAAATCTCTACAGGCGACATTTTACGTGGCGCAGTAGCAGCAGGCACAGAGCTAGGCAAGCAAGCGCAAGCAGCAATGAAAGCAGGTGACTTAGTCTCTGACGATTTAATCATGGGCATTATGGAAGAGCGTCTTCAAGAAGACGACTGTAAATCTGGCTACTTATTAGACGGCTTCCCACGCACAATTCCACAAGCTGAAGCGTTAAAAACTTTGCTTGAAAAGATGGGCGAAAAGCTTGATGCTGCTGTTGAAATCGATGTTCCGCGTGATGTGATCCTTGATCGTCTTACAACGCGTCGTACTTGTGAAAGTTGTGGTGCAATCTACAATGTCAAGTCTAACCCTACTAAAGTTGAAGGTGTTTGTGACAAATGTGGCGGTGCTGCAGTTCAGCGTGAAGATGAAACTGAAGAAGCAATTAGCAACCGTTTGAACGTGTACAACGACCAAACTGCACCTCTAGTTGGTTTTTACAAAACTGAAGGTTTGTTACTTTCTGTTGATGCAACTTCGTCTGACGCTGTTATTGATGCGATCAAGGCTAAGATTGGCTAAAGCTTTCTAGCTTTTTTACACGCTTAATAGGCGTTGTAAGCCTTCAAAAACCCCAGTTATATTTTTATAGCTGGGGTTTTTTATTGCGTAAAATCAACTAATCATGCCAAAGGGGTTTGTTTTAAAGCTATATATGACTTATAATTCCCCTAGATATTTTGAGGAGAATCCCATGAAGCGTTTTTTATTGCCACTATTTTTGTTATTGCTTTCTACTTTTGCCCAAGCGCAAGGAGAGCTCTTACCAGCTGACAAGGCTTTTGCCTTTAAGGCTAGCGTGGTTAATGATGAAATCGTACTGGATTGGAATATTGCCAAAGGTTATTACCTTTACAAAGAAAAAATCAAGATATCGAGCGACTACTCTACGCAATTAGGTGTGGCTAAATTTCCACCAGCTAAGATTAAAAATGACGAATTTTTTGGTAAAGTTGGAATTTACAGAAAATCTGTTGAAGTCAAGATACCGGTATTAGAGGGTGATGCAGATTCTTTATTATTGAATGTTGTATTCCAAGGGTGTGCTGATTTAGGTGTTTGTTACCCGCCTATTACTAAATCAGTTGCACTAGACATTAGCGCTTTGAAAAAACCTTCTTTGGTTGATAACGCTTTTGACATGTTTTCTAAGGTTAAGAAAGGCGCTCAATCCGTTGTTGAAAAAATCCAACCAATTTCTGATGAGCCCCTACCTGCTGATGAGGCGTTCAAATTTTCAGTTGATGCAATTGACGCCAATACGCTGGTTGCCTCGTGGGATATTCATCACGAATACTATTTATATCATGATAAGTTTTTTGTGGATGTTGCAGGTGCAGAATTTGACACCATTAATTTCCCTAAAGGAAAAATCAAAGATGACCCTCTATTCGGAAAAGTACAGATTCATAAAGGTAGGTTAGAGGTTACGCTGCCGCTTAAAAATATCCAAACTCAAAATATCAGCTTTACAGCTCGCTACCAAGGTTGCTGGACGGGTGGAATTTGTTATCCGCCGCAAGAAAAAATTATCAAGATTACCCTGCCTGTTCAAGGTGATGCGCCATCAACAAGCATCACTAAACAGCCATCTGATTCAGCACCTTTATCGCAAGTTGTTGCTCCTGACTCACTAAATGAGACAGACAAAATTGCTGCACTATTGCAACAAGACAATATTTTCTGGGTACTGGTTAGCTTCTTTGGTTTTGGCTTATTGTTATCACTTACCCCTTGCGTATTCCCAATGATTCCAATTTTATCGGGCATTATTGTTGGCCAAAAAGGTGAGATAACCACTCGAAAAGCACTAATCATGTCGATTGTATTTGTCTTAGCCATGAGTGTTACTTATTCTATTGCAGGCGTTTTAGCTGGATACTTTGGTGAAAACTTGCAAGTTCTATTCCAGACGCCTTGGGTGTTAGTCGTCTTTAGTTTGGTGTTTATTGCGCTGGCTTTTTCTATGTTTGGTTATTACGAGATTCAACTACCTGCTGGTCTACAAGCAAAAATTGCCAACATGAGTAACAAGCAAGAGGGTGGCCATCTAATTGGTGTTGCTATAATGGGCTTCTTGTCAGCACTGATCGTTGGCCCTTGTGTTGCACCACCTTTAGCAGGTGCGCTGATTTATATCGGCCAAACAGGTGACGCTTTATTGGGTGGATTGTCGCTATTCGTCATGAGCCTAGGTATGGGTGCGCCACTAATCCTAATTGGTGCCGGTGTGTCTAAGCTACCTCGAGCTGGTGGCTGGATGGATAAAGTTAAGTACGTTTTTGGTATTCTTATGCTAGCAGTTGCTATTTGGCTACTTGAACGCATCATCCCGTCTATTGCTTCATTAGCACTTTGGGCAGCAATCTTAAGTATTTCACCAATTGCTATGGGCGTCTTAAACAAGCTCACGGACACACCAAGCGCTTGGGCTCGAATCTTTAAAGCAATTGGCCTGTTGATCATGTTCTACGGTATCTTACTTTGGGGCTTGGTTGCTCGTGGTGGTGGTGATATGTTGGCACCACTATCAGGTTGGGGCGCGTCTAATACTCAAACAGCGCAAGTTCATTTGCAGTTTGAAAAAATCAAAAGTATCAATGATCTTGACCAAGTTTTAGCGAAAGCTAAAAAAGATAATCAAGTGGTTATGCTAGACTTTTATGCTGATTGGTGTATTTCTTGTAAGGAGCTAGAACGCTTTGTGTTTAGCAACAAGGACGTTGTTAATGGTATGAAAAATGCTGTTGCTGTCCAAGCTGATGTGACTAAAAATGATGCGGCTGATAAAGCACTCATGGCCAAATTTAATATTATCGGCCCGCCTGGAATCTTGTTCTTTAAAGCCGGCGTTGAAGACCGCTCTCAGCGTATTGTTGGTGAAATCAATGCCCAAGGGTTTCTTGAGCACCTCAACAAGGTTAAGTAAAAACTTAGTCGCTAAAAGTCGTCCAAAGCTGACTAACATGCATGATGTTGGTGGTAAAATCAGGTTTATTTGAAACTTGTTATTAGTGTTATGGACGTCTTATTATTAAATGGCCCAAATCTCAATATGCTTGGCACTCGCGAGCCAGATCTTTATGGTGCGCAAACGCTTGATGATATTGTTAAGCATCTAACTCAGATTGCAGATGAAGCTAACCTTAGTCTAGATCATCATCAGGATAATTCTGAAGTTGGGCTGATTGATAAAATTCACGCAGCTAGTAGCAATGGCACAAAATACATTATTATCAACCCAGCAGCATTTACACATACATCGGTTGCACTGCGTGATGCACTTCTGGCTGTGGGTATTGAGTTCACCGAAATTCACTTGTCTAACGTTTATAAGCGTGAAGACTTTCGTAAAAAATCTTATTTTTCAGACATTGCACAAGGGGTAATTTCAGGCTTTGGCTCACAAGGCTATGAATTTGCAATGAGTGCAGCAATCAAACATATTAAATCAAGAGGGTAAAAATGGACATTCGCAAAGTAAAAAAATTAATGGAATTGTTAGAGCAGTCTGGCATGGCAGAAATTGAAATTCATGAAGGTGAGGAGTCTGTTCGAATCTCTCGCTATGGCGATGCTCCAATGATGCCAGCACCGATGGCAATGCCAATGGCTGCTGCTCCGGTAGCGATTGCAGACAGTGCAACCCCTATTGATCCAGTTAAGGCTATTGATGGTCACCCAATCACATCACCAATGGTAGGCACCTTCTATGGTTCTGCGTCACCAACATCTGATTCATTTGTCTCTATTGGTCAACATGTAAATCAAGGTGATACAGTTTGTATCGTTGAGGCAATGAAAATCATGAACCAAATCGAAGCAGATCAATCAGGTACAGTGACTGAAATCTTGTGTAGAGATGGCGATGCTGTTGAATTTGGACAAACGTTGGTTATTATTAAATGATAGTAATGAATAAGATCCAAAAAGTCCTTATCGCCAATCGTGGTGAAATTGCGCTTAGAATTTTGCGAGCTTGTAAAGAGCTTGGCATTAAAACCGTGGCTGTCTATTCAACAGCAGACAAAGATTTAAAACACGTTCGTCTTGCGGACGAAGCTGTTTGTATTGGTCCACATCCGTCAGCTGATAGTTATTTAAATATTCCGGCACTTATTGCAGCAGCCGAAGTAACCCATGCAGATGCTATTCATCCAGGCTATGGCTTTTTATCAGAAAGTGCTGATTTTGCACAACGCGTTGAAGAAAGTGGCTTTATTTTTATTGGTCCAAGAGCGCAAAATATTCGCGTTATGGGTGATAAGGTTGCTGCTATTGAAGCCATGCAAAAATCGGGCGTTCCTTGTGTGCCTGGCTCTGATGGTGCGCTTGGTGAAGATCCAATCAAAAACATGGAGATCGCACGTAATATTGGCTTGCCAATTATTATTAAAGCTTCCGGTGGTGGTGGTGGTCGTGGCATGCAAGTGGTAGAAAATGAATCTGACTTGCCTGGCTCAATTGAACTTGCTAAGTCTGAAGGCTTAAGTTTTTTTGGCAATCCTGAAGTCTACATGGAAAAATTTTTAACCACGCCTCGCCATGTAGAGATCCAAATTTTAGCTGATGAGCACGGCAATGCTGTGCACTTAGGTGAGCGCGACTGCTCTATGCAGCGTCGCCACCAAAAGGTAGTAGAAGAGGCGCCAGCACCAGGTATTTCACCAGAGTTGCGTAACAAGATTGGCTCGATTTGTACTAAAGCTTGTCAGGCGATTAGTTATCGCGGTGCAGGTACATTTGAATTTTTATTTGAAAATGACGAATTTTATTTCATTGAAATGAATACACGTGTGCAAGTAGAGCACCCGGTTACTGAAATGATTACTGGTGTTGATATCGTGCGTGAACAGATTCTGATTGCTGATGGGCAAAAACTGTCTTTCACACAAGATGATGTCACCATTAAAGGCTTCTCAATTGAGTGCCGTATTAATGCCGAAGATCCTAACAACTTTATGCCTTCTCCAGGAAAAATCACGCAATATCATGTTGCTGGTGGCCTGGGTGTACGTGTAGATTCACATGTTTACAATGGTTATACCGTGCCGCCACATTACGATTCAATGATCGGAAAACTGATCACTTTTTCTGATACGCGACTGGGCGCCATTGTTAAAATGAAAAATGCTCTGGATGAAATGGTGATTGACGGTATCAAAACCAACATCCCTTTACAAAGAAGAATTATGGAAGACAAAGTGTTTCGAAAAGGTGGTATGAATATTCACTATCTTGAAAAAATGCTTGGAGAGTCGCACTAAGATTTTATAAAATTATGATTAAAGCAGGCATTATTGGTGGCACCGGCTATACCGGTGTAGAACTATTAAGACTTCTTCATAACCATGCTGGTGTTGAAGTGGTTGCGATTAGCTCTCGTTCTCTTGATGGAAAACGAGTTGATAGCATTTTTCCTTCACTAGTCGGGCATTCAGATCTTGTGTTCTCGCTACCTAATGACAACATTCTCAATACTTGTGATGTCATTTTCTTTGCAACACCTCACGGTGTTGCTATGGAAGGCGCAGGTGCTTTTATTGATAAAGGCATTAAGGTAATTGATCTGGGTGCTGATTTTAGAATCACAGATCAGACTGAGTGGTCTAAATGGTACGGTATGGAGCATACTCAAGCAGCACTTCTTGATTCAGCTGTTTATGGCTTGCCAGAAACCAACCGAGCGCAAGTTAAAGATGCGATGTTACTGGCCAATCCAGGTTGCTACCCGACTGCTGTTCAATTAGCGCTAAAACCCCTGATTACAAATAAGCTAATTAGCCTTTCCGGCATTGTTGCTGATTGTAAATCAGGCGTTAGTGGTGCTGGTCGCGGCGCGAACCAGGCCATGCTTTTGTGTGAAACTAGTGAAAGTCTAAAATCGTATGGAGTGAGCGGACATCGTCATTATCCTGAGATCAAGCAAGCACTTGAAATCTTAGCGGGTGAACCTGTTAACTTTACATTTGTACCTCATTTAGTGCCAATGATTCGCGGCATGCAGGCTACAATTTATGTAGATCTGCTTGATGAAAATATAGATATAAGACCTTATTTTGTCGATACCTATTCTAATGAGCCTTTTGTTACAATATTGGGTGATGGAGTTTATCCGGAAACGCGCAGTGTTAAGTCGTCGAACTTTTGCCAGATTTCAGTTCAGAAAATCCCGAATAGTAATAAATTAGTTATTATGTCGGTGATTGATAACTTGGTTAAGGGCGCTTCAGGCCAAGCCGTTCAAAATATGAATATTATGTTTGGCCTAGATGAAACATCAGGACTAACATCTATTGGGTTATTACCTTAATTTACAGAGGCCTTAATATGTCAGAAGCATTAGAATTAGAATCAGCAGATATTATTTTCAGCGACAACGCTGCCAATAAAGTATCGACATTGATTAAAGAAGAAAAAAATGATGATCTACGCCTAAGAGTGTATATCACAGGTGGCGGTTGCTCAGGCTTTTCTTATGGATTTACGTTTGATCAAGAGCATAAAGAAGGAGACTCCGGCGTTGAAAAAAACGGCGTTCAGTTGGTAATAGATCCGATGAGCTATCAGTATCTTATCGGTGCAACGGTTGATTATCTAGAAGACTTACAAGGATCACGATTCATTATTCACAATCCTAATGCTAAAACCACTTGTGGTTGTGGTTCGTCTTTTTCAGTCTAAAGCGTTATTGCCCAAATGTTATATTATGAAGTTATTTTTTATATAGTGAAAAGTTAAGATTAATTCAAGGTAGCCTACTTAACGACAGTTAACAATAAGTATGACTACCCTGCTATAAGCATGTGGTGGCTTAATAAGGAGATACTATGATTGAATACATTCCAGGCCTTGCAGGCATTCCAGCAACAGAGTCTTCCATCTCGTCAATTGATGGGAAAAATGGCATATTGGCTTATCGTGGCTACTCTATTAAGGACCTTGCAAAAAATGCCTCGTTCGAAGAAGTGGCAATGCTGCTTCGAGATGGCGAACTACCCAGTGCAGAAAATTTAAAAGAATTCCAAAGTGTATTGCATAAGCGTTACGAAGTTAAACGTAATATTCGCCAAATGATGTGGGCATTGCCTGCTAATGGCCATCCAATGGATGTATTGCAAACTGCTATTGCGGCGATGGCTACTTTTTATCCAGGTGCGGACGCAAAAAACCCAGACTCTGCTTTTACTCAAAACGCCCTCACTAAAATTATCGCCAACATGAGTACATTGGTGGCTATGTGGGCACGAATTAGCGCAGGCTACGATCCGGTTCCACCAAGCAAACACATGTCTTATGCGAAAAATTTCCTATACATGTCTTTTGGTGAAGAGCCGGACGATGATATTGTTCAATTGTTTGATGCCTGTTTAATTTTGCATGCTGAACATACCATTAACGCTAGCACCTTCTCAGCCATGGTAACCGCCTCAACACTGGCCAACCCTTTTGCTTCAATCTCTGCAGCAGTTGGCACTTTAGCAGGCTCATTGCATGGTGGCGCAAATGAAGATGTGCTAAAAATGTTAGATGAAATTGGTGATGCAAAAAATGTTCGTGGTTATATTGAAAATCGCTTAAAAAACAAACAAGTTATCTGGGGCATGGGTCATCGCGAATATCGTGTTAAAGATCCTCGCGCAACAATTTTGCAAGAAATGATCGAAGCCTACATTAAAAAATCAGGCATCACTTTATCTAAACGCTTTGAAACGGCGCTAGAAGTGGAGCGAGTTTGCGAAGAATTACTGTCAGTAAAAGGCGTGTATCCAAACGTAGACTTCTACTCAGGTATTTTATATTCTGAAATTTTTAAAATTCCAAAAGAGCACTTTACCCCAATATTTGCCATGGCACGTTCTGCTGGCTGGGCCGCACATTGGCATGAACAAGTAGGGCAAAATAGAATCTTTAGACCAACTCAAATATATGTCGGTCACGATTTTAGAGACTACCCAACTAAGTAAATTTATGAACAATACCACCCATTTCGGCTTTAAAGACGTAGCCACTGACGATAAACAAAGCCTCGTAAGAGGTGTGTTTGATTCGGTTGCTAGCAAATATGACCTCATGAATGACGTCTTGTCGTTTGGTGCTCATCGCTTATGGAAGCGCTACACCATTGCATCTTCTAATGTTAAAACTGGTGACAAAGTACTAGACATTGCTGGTGGAACAGGCGATCTAGCCATTGAGTTTCGAAAGAAAGTCGGTGAGTCTGGCCAAGTCATCCTATCTGATATTAATGCTGCTATGCTGGGTGAAGGTCGTAAAAACTTAATCGATAAAGGTGTTTTTGGCGTAGATTATGTCCAGCTTAACGCTCAGTATCTCCCGTTTGAAGACAATACATTTGATTGTATTTCTATCGCTTTTGGCCTTAGAAACGTCACTGATAAAGACCAAGCGTTGAGTGAAATGCAAAGAATTTTAAAACCAGGTGGTTGTTTGTTAATTTTAGAGTTTTCGACAACAGACTCTGAATTTTTAAAAAAATTCTACGATTTTTACTCGTTTAATGTTATGCCAAAATTAGGCGGCATTATTGCTGATGATGAGGAGTCTTACCAGTATTTAGCAGAGTCTATTCGCAAACACCCTGATCAAGAAACTCTGAAAGACATGGTGCTTGAGGCGGGTTTTGGCTTTTGTGAGTATCACAATCTCTCAGGTGGTATTGTGGCTCTTCACAAGGGTATAAAAACCTAAGACGTTATGCAGCACTTTGTTCTTGAGCAAGCACTTAATTTTCTAATTCAAAATGGCTCGATTGATATCAAGCCCTTGGAATCAAAGGTCATTCGATTTTCTCTAATCGATCCGCTCCTAGAAGTTAATTTTATCTGCACCAATGATCGGATTTTTGTTACTAGTGATACTAGTACCCCTAGTGATGTTGATATCAAACTCAAACCTAACGTCTTTTTTGCATTGTTCAAGGGTGAGGATCTTACCGATTTACTCAGACAAGACAAAATCCAAATCCACGGTGATGTCAAAACTGCCCAGCTCTTGGTTGATTTATTGACAGAAACTGATATAGACCTAGAAGAAATGCTATCTCAATATACCGGTGACATAGTTGCGCACGAAATTGGCAAAAAAGCCGAAAAATTTAAACAAATTGCCAAAGACTCACCCAATCCAATCGAAGCGTTGAAAAACGGGCTAAGCGACTTATTGATCAGCCCAAAAGTTTCAAAAAGATACACCAATAAAAACCAATAGCCATGCGTAGTCTTTTTAGATTTTTAAAAATTTCACGTGTGCTAATGCGTTACCGATTGGACTCTCTAGTGCTTTCAACGCCTTTTCTCAAGAGCTTTAAGCCACTATTATATTTAACGCCTTGGTATTACTTCCCTATTAAGAAATACTCAAGAGGTGAAAGGATTCGCTTGGCACTTGAGGCGCTAGGACCTATTTATATCAAATTTGGACAGACCCTCTCAACTCGACCAGACCTTTTGCCTGACGATATCAGTTTAGAGCTCAAAAAACTACAAGACAGTTGCCCCGCCTTTAGTACGCCAAAAGCTAAGCTTATGATTGAAGAAGCTCTAGGTGGAAAAATTGAACAGCTTTTTAAAACATTTGATGACCAACCTCTTGCTAGTGCCTCCATTGCTCAAGTTCATACGGCCACAACTTTAGAAGGACAGGAAGTAGTTGTTAAGGTTGTGCGTCCAGACATTGATAAGCTGATTGCTCGCGACATTAAGTTGATGTATGCATTGGCAAAAATATTCAACAAACATCCTTTGGCTAAAAAAATACGACCAATAGAGGTGGTTGAAGAGTTCGAGGCTATTATTATTAATGAGCTAGACATGCGTATTGAAGCCGCTCATTGTGACAAGATTAGAGAAAATTTTGAGAATTCTGATCTACTATATATTCCAAAAGTCTATCATCATCTAAGTCGAACTAATGTACTCACCACTGAGCGCATCTATGGCACGCCGGTTGGTGAAATTGAAACACTCAAGGCCAAAAATATTGACATGAAACGCTTGGCAGAAGAGGGGGTAATTATCTTCTTCACACAAGTGTTTAAACACAATTTTTTCCATGCAGACATGCACCCTGGTAATATTTTTGTTTCTGATACCGGTCAGTACATTGGCGTAGATTTTGGCATCATGGGCTCATTGCGCGAAGAAGACAAAGACTTTTTAGCAGATATATTTTTAGCTTTTTTTAATCAAGACTACCAAAAAGTAGCTCAGGTTTATATAGACTCTGGCTGGGTAGGGATCCATACTGACGAAAAAGCTTTTGAAGCTGCTGTACAAAAAATTTGCGATCCAATGTTTGACAAGCCACTAGGCGATATCTCTTTTGGACAGGTTTTATTAGACTTGATCCAAGAAGCAAAAAATTTCGACATTAAAGTTCAGCCACAGCTGTTATTATTAGACAAGACGCTGCTTAATATTGAAGGCCTAGGCAGGCAGCTCTATCCGCAACTTGACTTGTGGTCAACTGCTAAACCATTTTTAGAAGAATTAATGAAAGAGAAATACAGTATGAAAAAAACATTTGAAAAGCTCAAAGAAGATGCCCCGCAACTACTAAGAGATATTCCAGAACTTCCAGCGCTTACTATCAATGCACTAAAGCAGCTTAGCAAGCTAAAGGATATAGACAAGCTCTACGCCCAACAAACTGAGAAGATTGTTAACCAACTAAGTGAGAATGCCAATAGGCAAACTGCCGCCCTATTCTCTAGTTCGCTATTAATCTTATCAGGTATTTTTGCCGTCAACTCTTTGTGGATTGCGAGTGGTGTCAGTGCCATAGTGACCTTACTATTCTGGATCAAGTCTAGATAGCCTTTCAGGAAGGATTTATTTAGGGTAAAATTAACCCGTTGATATATTTGGTCGCAAAATATATAAACTAAGTCAGCACCCTTATTATGGTGTTTTTTTTATTTTACGGAGTATAAACATGAGTTTAACAATCAATGCAACAAAGCGTGAAGATCAAGGTAAAGGTGCGAGCCGCCGCCTACGTCACGCAGAAAAAATCCCTGCAATTATTTATGGTGCGGGCAAAGCCCCAACTAACATCACCCTAAGTATTCACGAAATTACACACTTATTAGAAAAAGAAGAGTCTTACAACTCTGTATTAGATCTAATGATTGGTAAGAAGAAAGAGGCGGTGATCATTAAAGACTTGCAACGTCATCCTGCAAAAAATCTTGTTACTCATGTT
>CAYYGB010000013.1:0-12352 GCA_964471285.1 uncultured Candidatus Thioglobus sp. | reverse complement strand
TCAAGCTCAAAAATAAAGTACGCTGGTATTTAGACGTAGATCCGATTGACTAAAGCACTCTTTCTAAATACAAATAAACCGCATAGGCATTCTTGCGATTAGCTGCTTCAAAAGCTGGCTCATCTTCAAATTCAGACCAGTCAATTGCCTGGTAAGTTTCATCAAATGGCGCCATGTCCTCAACGGCAGCAGTAAGCTTGTCCAATAAAAAATTCAAATATCGATAAGTTAGATCCATGGTTTCTTGTGGTTGATCTGATGCAGTTCCGTGGCCGGGTACAAAATACTCCATCTCAATATTTCGAACGCGATCTAGCGTTTTTGACCAAGCAATAATATCAGCATCGCCCACAAAAGGAATTCGCCCTTCAAAGATAATATCACCACTATAGAGTGTTTGATCATTCAAGCTTAATAAAGACATATCACCTTCTGAATGAACCTTGCCAAAATAACTGAGCAAAAACTGATGATCACCTAAGCTAAATTTCGTATCTTTGTCGATAATACGATCTGGCTTAATCAGGTGTGTTTCATCATTAACCCAAGGATAAAGAGAAGTACGCCTAGATTCTAATAAGTTAGGAGCCGTCTCAGAATCAAGATAATCCCAAGTGCCTTTAGGAGCCCAAATTTCAGCCCCTTGCTCTTTAAAAACCTGAAGACCATAAATATGATCAGCATGATAATGACTGACAATTACTATCTTGATGGGTTTATCGGTAATTTGTCGAATTTTTTCAAGCATTGCTTGCGCCAGTGATGGTGTGCCTAGGGCGTCCAGTACAACGACCCCTTCGCTAGTAACAATGAAACCTGCATTAGAAATAAAGCCCTCATATTCAGTGGCAGATCCAGATAGGCCTGGAATATAGTAAGCGCTGCCATTGAGTTTTTCAGCAGTAACTTCAACACTAACTTTTTCGTAGTCACTCGCTTGGGCAAACATGGACAGCAAGCCTAATAATAAGATAACTTTTTTCATAATTTTTCTATAACGACTTTAATCGCTTTAGTGATAAGTAACAGCTCTTGCTTGTTGATAATAAATGGTGGCATGGTGTACAAAAGCTTGCCGTAAGGTCTAAGCCAAACGCCGTTTTCAATTAATAAATTTTGAACAGTTTCCATGTCCATTTCTTCGGTTAATTCTACCACGCCAATAGCGCCTAATATCCGTACATCGGCTACTTTTTCATGCTGTCTCAATGGGGATAATTCACTATGCAGAACTGCCTCAATATCAGCGATATTATCTTGCCAATCTGAATTTAGTAGCAGTTCGATGCTGGCATTAGCAACACTGCAAGCCAAGGGGTTGGCCATAAAAGTGGGTCCATGCATTAATGTGCCAACGCCTTGGGAGATTTTATCAGTCGTTAAAGTAGCGGCAAGGCTCATATAGCCGCCTGTTAAAGCTTTTCCAAGGCATAGAATATCAGGCTCCACCTCTACATATTCCAACGCAAAGAGCTCACCTGTTCTACCAAAACCGGTGGCAATTTCGTCTAGAATAAATAAAACGTCGTGCTGCTCACAAAGTGCTTTAGCCTTAGTTAAATACTGAGGGTTGTAAAGTCTCATACCCCCTGCGCCCTGAACAACAGGCTCTAAAATCATGGCAGCTATCGAGTTAGAATGTTGCTTTAAAGTTGATTCCAAATCTTGCAATGCATCGTCCATTGGCTCCATTGAAGGACTCTTAACAAAATAATGTTTTGGTAAAACGCTGGAGAATAAATGGTGCATACCATTATCAGGATCGCATACACTCATGGCACCAAAGGTATCGCCATGATAACCCCCTCGAATAGTGACAAATTTATGCTTATCTGACTGACCCTTGTTGTGCCAATATTGCAATGCCATTTTAAGGGCTGCCTCTACTGCAACTGATCCTGAATCTGTAAAAAAGACTTTGGTTAGATTTTCCGGTGTAATTTCAACTAAGGTTTTGGCGAGCGCAATAGCAGGGTCATGGGTTAGACCACCAAACATCACATGTGACATTTTGCCCAACTGTGTTGTAATTGCCTGATTTAGTGCCGGGTGATTGTAGCCATGAATAGCACTCCACCAAGAGCTCATGCCGTCAACGACTCGCTTATCGTTTTCTAGATTAAGGTAAACGCCGTCAGCTGATTTAACAACATGCGTGCTAACTTCGTTGGGGATCTTGGCATAAGGATGCCAAATGTGTGCTTGATCAAATGTATTCATAACAATACATTTTACTCAATTTTAATTTATGGCTGTATTGTTTACTTTCAGTAAATCTTAATCACTAAAAGTATAAATATTTATAAATATTCTTTAAGTTCAGCCATAGAGTCGATCACTAAATCTGGATTAGTATCTCGAATATCGTTACCATGATTGTAGCCGTATGACATACAGATAATCTCAAACCCAGCCGCGCGTGATGCCTTAACATCACTTACCGAATCACCCAGCATTAATGAATGTTGTGGATCAATACCAAAAAACTCAGCGCTATGCAATAAAGGTAGCGGATCAGGCTTTTTCTTACTTAAAGTATCGCCTGATACCACAATGCCAAAATAATCAAAAATACCTAAATCTTTCAAGATTGGCAGCGTGAACTGCTCGGCTTTATTGGTTACACAGCCTAGTGTGTAACCCTGTGCTTTCATATAGTCCAATCCCTCTTTAACACCATCATACAAACATGAGCGTACCGAAGTATTGCGAGAATATAGCTCTAAAAATATTGGATAAGCTTGGTCGTATTCAGCTTGGTCAGGTGTACCTTCGAGCTCACCTGTTAAAGATCTTTCCACCAATTTTGGTACACCATTACCAACCCAATGGCGCACTTGAGCTTCACCCCAAGGTTTTTTACCAATAGCTTTCATGGTTTCGTCGACACAATAGGCCAAATCTGGAACGCTATCCACCAAGGTACCATCAACATCAATCATAATTAGTTTTGGACTGAATTTTTTTACACTCACTTTGATACCCCTTTATATTATTTGGTAGAATAGCCCTTAGACTAAATTTAAAAAAACATTGTAATGAAAAATTCAACAACAATTGGTTTTATTGGCGCAGGAAATATGGCTTATGCCATTATTTCTGGATTAATCAACAACGGTTTTTCCGCTGAAAACATTAAAATCAGCGATACTAATGAGTCATTATTATCCCTAAGAAAGAAAGAATTTAACCTTGAAGTATTTACGGATAATTCAGAGCTCGTTCGTCATTGCGACGTCATAGTGTTGGCGGTTAAGCCCCAAATGCTTTCTAGTGTTTGTCAGTTATTAAAACAAGCGTTAAATTCTAATACACTGATTATTTCAATTGCTGCAGGTGTGCGTGTACATGATATTGACCGCTGGCTTGGTGGAGATAGTGCAATTGTGCGAACCATGCCTAACACTCCAGCCTTGTTAAATCAAGGTGTTACAGGGATGTTTGCCAATGAGCGTGTGAATAGCGTTCAAAAAGAACTGGCTAGCAGTATTCTTAACAGTGTGGGTCAGAGCTTATGGGTAACGGATGAAGTAATGCTGGATGCAGTGACCGCACTATCTGGCAGTGGCCCTGCTTATTTTTTCTTGATGATTGAGTCTATGTCAAAAGCTGGCGTTGCATTAGGATTAGACGAAAAAACTGCACAATCACTTAGTATTCAAACTGCTTTAGGCGCCAGCATGATGGCTAGTGTTAGCGATGAATCTCCTAAAGATTTGCGCGCTAATGTTACCTCTCCAAATGGCACTACACAGGCTGCTATCGAATCATTTCAGGATCAAAATTTTGATATGATCGTTGCACACGCTATGCGTGCAGCTTTTGATAGGGCGAGTAAGCTGGCAGTAGAGCTTAGTGATAGTGACTGAGCACGCCACTTTCAAACTGCAGGTTTCTAAAATTTATTTAAAAATTTCAATACTTGCTCACCTATTTGCTCTTATTGTGATTTGGCTTTATAGCTTTAACAGTTTCGTTAGTTTGGCTTTAAGTATTGCTCTTATGATGCACTTTTACTTTTTAAATTTAAGTATTTTTCTAAAAAAATCTAATGCCATTTTGTCATTTTCCTTAAATGACAAAACACTCACTACGACTGACAAAATGGGTAATAGCCAACAATATCCTTGCGTTTACTGCGTCTATCAATCTCAATTCCTGGTGATAATAAATCTCGGTAAGAATTCATTGGTCATCTTTAAAGATTCTCTTGCTTCTCACTCTTTATCACAACTAAATAGACTGTTAAATGCTTGAGCCTGAAGACACCCTAAAACTTAATGTTTTAATCGCCACCTCAATTGCTATTCGTATTGATACTTATAAATTAGTGGTCGTTGGTCTTAATGCACAATTTAAAGAACAGACCATTGAATTACGCCCTAGTGGTGATAGCGATGCCTATATTAAAGCGGTTAAAAAACTTTTAGTCACTCAGGTGCTCGGTGCAATGGGCGGCTACCCCTCTTACTTAAAGCGCTGGTCGCGAATGGGGCAAGTGGCATCTTCAAATCTCACGTCTTTACTTAAACTGGGTGAAGTTGAAGCTGTTGTAGCAGTAGCAAATTCAACCAATCTTGATGATCAACTATTAAAAGTTACCTGGTGGTGTGCTACAAATACAGACAATCAGGCTGAAATTGGTCGTTTTTTATTAACTAAGGAATTTGTTACTTTCACTGAAACTGGCCAAGAAATTGCGCAACATTTACTAGAATTCCTGCCTTTTGTGAATGATACAGAACAGCTTATTGACACAACTAGCCTAGTTTTACAAAATGAGTTAATTAATCAAAAAGACAAGGAAAGACTTTGGAAGCAAGGTCAAAGAAAAACAGCATTTTTAGTGGGGTTTGTTGAAAGAATGCAGGGCAATCTCCCTAATGAGCTTAATATTCAGCCACTTGAATGTCAACACCCTGATTTGCAAATTATTAATGATCAGCAATCTCAAATTTTCTTAACAACTCTTGCGCATATTCTTAAAAAAATCAACCAAGAATATGTGCTTTATCGGGCTTTAGAGGTGTTAGGTCAATACTTGACTCATAAACAAATAACCCTACAAGACTCTATTGATAAGATTAATACCCAAATTGAAAGTCTAAATATTATCTCTGTTGAAGAGCAAGATAAGCTTAACGCTAGATTATTATTAGCAGGTGTAAATGAGCGTCTAGTGGTTAGTATTATCTCAGCTCATAATCTGACTGGATCGGCTATTCGTAAAAAGTTGGCCCATGTGCTCGAGCCGATTCAAAAAGCACTAGCGGTTCTAACTACCCCATAATAACTGCATATTCGCAAGCGCTGCTAATGATGCAGTTTCTGTTCTAAGCACTCTGGAGCCGAGTAACAATGGTTGAGCGCCTTGTTGAATAGTATAGGCAATTTCCTCATCGCTCAAACCACCTTCAGGGCCTATGACTATTACCGCCTTATTAGTCTTATCAAATTCTAATAAAGATTTTTCTGCTCGATGATGCAGCACAAACACATGGCCAAAATCACACTCCATTAGAGCTGTTAAATCAAGTGGCTCAGCAAGCTTTGGAACCACTGATCTGCCTGATTGCTCACAAGCGCCAATGATAATTTTTCGCCAATGCTGCATGCGTTTTTTCAGCTTTTCAGCTTTTAATCTAACAACGCAATGCTCAGTAAAAATAGGAATAACTTGATTAACCCCTAACTCCACAGCCTTTTGTATCAAAAAATCCATCTTATCGCCTTTAGCAATGCCTTGTGCCAAAGTAAGATTTAGGCTTGACTCGCTTAGATTGGGCTCGCAACTATTAATATGCACTTCGCATTGCTTTTGTGTACTTAATACGCTTGCCTGGTAATTATTACCATCACCATTAAATAAAGTAATATCTTGGCCTTGAGGAAAACGCAAAACCTTGATTAAATGATGCGATGCATATTCATCAAGCATCACTTTGTCATTAATTTTCAAAGGGGCATTTTGGTACAAGCGAACGTGTTTCATGGTATCTTTGCGCTACTTAAAAGAATCGAAAAATAATGATACATCAAAATAGAAGAAAAGAGCTACTAAGCCAACTTGATGATAATTGCGTACTTATCCTATCGACCAATCCTGAGCAATTTAGAAATGGAGATGTCACTTTCCCTTTTCGCCCACAGAGTGATTTTTTCTATTTAACTGGGTTTGAAGAGCCCGAAGCCGTTGCGATTATTAGTAAAAAAAGCTACTCTATGTTCTTACGCCCTAAAGACGAGGCTCGTGAAATTTGGGATGGTGCGCGCTTAGGATTGACTCAAGCGCCAAGCACCCTTAATCTTGATCATGCTTATAACATTAGTCAATTAGAGGATAAATTAGCGCAACTTATTCCTGCCGATAGTTGTATCTACTATGATGCAAAATCCTGCATGCTAGATTCAAAAATTACCAATCTACTCTCTCAATATAATCCAATAAGCCTGCAGGCACCTTTGCATGAAATGCGATTAATCAAAGAGGAGTCTGAAATTCTTACTATGCAAAAAGCGGCAGACATATCTAGCGCTGCTCATACTTTAGCTATGGCTCAAGTGACTCCCGGTATGTTTGAGTATGAATTGCAAAGTGTGTTCGACGCCCACTTTGTTAAAAATAATACTCAACATGCTTATACACCGATTGTTGCAGGAGGCAAAAATGCTTGCGTACTTCACTATATCGAAAATAACCAGCCTCTCAAATCTGGTGATTTGGTATTGATTGACGCCGGTTGTGAGCTTGACTACTATGCTAGCGATATCACTAGAACTTTCCCAGTTAATGGCCTATTTAGTGAGCCACAAAAAAAGATTTACCAAATCGTATTAGATGCACAGCTTGCAGCAATTAATAGCATTAAACCTGGTGCAGATGTTCATATGCCGCACAAAATTGCTTGCGATATTATTCAACAAGGGCTAGAAAATCTTGGATTATTGGCACCAGGAGAGCCCTTATCAAAATTTTACATGCATGGTACAGGCCACTGGCTTGGCATGGATGTGCATGACGTAGGCAAATATCAAATTAACAAACAACACCGGGTTTTTGAAAAAGGCATGGTAATCACTGTTGAACCTGGCATTTACATTCGTAAGGATGATAAAATCGATCCAATTTATCACAATATCGGCATTAGAATTGAAGACGACGTTGTGGTAACCGATCAAGGTAATACTGTCTTAACCGGAAGTCTTATTAAAACGATTAACGAGATTGAAGCTCTCATGAGTCAAGCAAACCTATGAATATACAACAAGCTATTAAAGCAGTTATTGCAAAACAAGATTTAAATGAGGGCGAGATGCATGATGTTATGACTGACATTATGACCGGTAAAACGACCGATGCACAAATTGGTGCATTTTTAGTTGGACTCTCCATGAAAGGAGAAACTGTTGCTGAAATTACTGCCAGTGCAAAAGTAATGCGCTCGCTTGCCAAGGGTGTTGAAGTTAAAAATACCAAGCATTTGGTTGATACTTGTGGCACCGGTGGTGACGGGCTAAGCTTATTTAATATTTCTACTGCTTGTGCATTTGTGGTTGCTGCTGCTGGTGGCTCCGTTGCCAAACATGGTAATCGCTCTATTTCATCAAAGTCTGGCAGTGCAGATGTTTTAGAGGCGGCTGGCGTTAATTTAGAGATGAGCGCAGAGCAGATCAGTAGTAGTATCAAAAAAATTGGTGTTGGCTTTATGTTTGCACCCGCTCACCACTCAGCCATGAAACACGCTATTGGTCCACGCAAAGAATTAGCTGTCAGAACTATTTTCAATGTACTCGGGCCACTAACCAACCCCGCTAAAGCGCCTGCGCAGGTAATGGGTGTCTATAGTAAAGAGTTGGTCGAGCCTATCGCAAATGTCTTAAAAATTCTAGGCTCTACGCATGTTATGGTGGTGCATTCTGAAGATGGTCTGGACGAAATCTCTATTGCAGATGACACCTTTGTCGCTGAGCTTAATAATGGCGCAGTAACTACCTACACCATTAACCCAACTGATTTTGGCTTGCCACTTGGAAACTTAGACGACATTAAAGCAAATGACGCAGAAGAATCTCTGGCGTTAATCCAGCAAGCTCTGGATGGCAAAGAGGGTTCAGCTAAAAATATCATTGCACTTAACTCAGGCGCCGCTATTTACGTATGCGGCCTAAGCGACTCATTACAAGATGGTATTAACAAAGCACTTAGTATTTTAAATAAAGGCTCAGCACATCAAAAGCTAGACGATTTTGTACGTGAATCAACAGGCTGTTAAAGGATAAAAAACATGAACAAAGATACGAATTTAATTTGGATTGACTTAGAAATGACTGGCCTATTGCCAGAGCGTGATGTGATTATTGAGATTGCCACCATTGTGACAGATGCAAATCTCAATATTTTGGAAGAAGGTCCTTCTATGGTCATCCACCAAAGTAGTGAAATTTTAGCAGGTATGGATGAGTGGAATACTGAGCACCACACAAACTCTGGCCTAGTTCAGCGTGTTAAAGATAGTATTATTTCTTCAAAGCAAGCAGAGAAACAAACCATCGAGTTTTTAGAAAAATATGTCAACGCTGGCGCTTCTCCTATGTGTGGTAATACCGTTTGTCAAGATAGGCGTTTTTTATACAATTACATGCCAGAGCTAGAAAAGTTTTTCCACTATCGTCATGTTGATGTAAGCACCTTAAAAGAACTTTTAGTCCGATGGAAACCAGAAGCAAAAATGATTCGAGAGGGTGAGCCTGCGCACCTAGCGTTAGCCGATATTCGCGATTCAATTAATGAATTAAAATACTATCGAGACGTCTTTATTGATGTCTAGCCTTCCTAAGGTATGGCTTGCACCGGCAAAAATTAATTTATTTTTGCACATCAATAGCAAGCGCGAAGATGGTTATCATAATTTACAAACCCTCTTTCAGCTGTTGGATTATTACGATGAGTTGCAATTTTCGATTACTAATAACGGCATCATCAGTCGAGCCTCAGGCAATGATGACATAGCACCTGAATCTGATTTAATTATTCGCGCCGCCAAACTCTTGCAAAATATTACTCGTACTCAGTTAGGTTGCAATATTTCTATTGTTAAGCGTATTCCTTCAGGTGGTGGCCTGGGAGGTGGCTCATCAGATGCAGCAACGACATTAGTCGCATTAAACCATATTTGGAATACAGGCTTAAACCAACAAGAGCTTATGAAATTAGGCTTAGAGTTAGGTGCAGACGTACCAATCTTTATTTATGCTCAAAGCGCTTGGGCAGAAGGAGTTGGGGAAATACTAAGCCCAATAAAAACCTCGAATAATCACTTTTTAGTGGTGTTTGTTAATGAGCATATTGCAACATCAAAAATTTTCTCGCATAAAGCATTGACAATGAGCCCGATGATAGGGAAAATATCCGACTTCTCTGAGCTTGAAAATACTCATAACGATTGTTTACAAGCAGCCATTGAGCAAACAGAAGAAATTCGGTTTGCATTAGATCATCTTAATCGTTGTTCTAATATCTCAGGGAAAGCTAGAATGAGTGGCACAGGCAGTTGTGTTTTTGCTGAATTTGCCACTCAAAACGATGCTATGGTAGCATTAGAAAAAATGCCAAAAAAATGGATGAGTTTTACTGCGAAAGCAATAAATACTTCTCCGATCTTTAAATGGGCTGTCGCCAAGCGGTAAGGCACCGGGTTTTGATCCCGTCATGCGCAGGTTCAAATCCTGCCAGCCCAGCCATTTTCAAAAGCTACGTCTTAGCATTAAGACGTAGCTTTTTTTATGTTTTTTATTTGGTCAAATTTACTCACGTAATCCACAAGCAAAAACTATTTTTGTCACTGTAACCTAGTATAATTTAATCAACTTTCAACAATCAATCACGCTTATGTCTCTTGACACGATCAAAATTTTTAGTGGTAACGCAAATCCGTTACTATCTGGCGAAATTATTTCTAGTTTAAATGTTGCACAAGGAAAGGCGCTTATTGGTAGATTTAGCGATGGCGAGTCCCAAGTTGAAATTTTAGAAAATGTCCGAGGTTGTGACGTCTTCATTATCCAGCCCACTTGCGGACCTTCTCCAGCAGAAACTCTAATGGAGCTATTGGTTATGGCGGACGCCTTAAAGCGTTCATCAGCAGCAAGAATTACAGCGGTTGTTCCGTACTTTGGTTATTCAAGACAAGATCGTCGCTCTCGTTTAACACGCGTTCCAATTACAGCTAAACTTGCTGCTAAGATGGTTGAGGCTTCAGGTATTGATAGAATTTTAACGGTTGATTTACATGCTGATCAGATTCAAGGATTTTTTGATATTCCAATTGACAATATCTACGCTCAACCCGTATTATTAGACGACATCATTAATCAAAACTACGAAGATATCGTAGTCGTTTCTCCGGATGTTGGTGGTGTTGTGAGAGCTCGCGCTGCCGCTAAAAAACTCAATGATGCAGATTTAGCAATTATTGATAAACGTCGCCCTGCACCTAATATGGTTAAGGTGATGAATGTGATTGGTGATGTCGAAGGTAAGACCTGTGTCTTGATTGATGATATGGTTGATACAGCTGGAACCTTGTGTCAAGCAGCAGGTATTTTAAAAGAAAAAGGCGCAAAGAAAGTTGTGGCCTACGCAACACACGCTGTTCTTTCTGGCAATGCCATCAACACTATTGAGAACTCTGAACTTGATGAACTGGTCACCACAAACACCATACCGTTAACTGCTGAAACAGCCAAATGCAATAAAATTAGACAACTCTCTATTGCACCAATTATGGCTGAAGTCATCAAGCGAATCAGCGAAGAGCAATCTATTATTAACATTTTTGCTGATATCCAATAGTTATTCACTTTAAAGCGCGCAAGGCTATGATTTTTAATCGATAACTTTGTGTATAATCCATCATTTGGCCCGTCATAACAAGTCACTCTATGAAATCTACTACTAAAGCACATAAGCAAGCACTACAAAAACTGATCATGGTTGGTAAAGAGAAGGGTTATTTAACCTACTCTGAAATCAATGATATCTTGCCTGAGGACTTACTTACGCAAGAACAAGTAGAGCCTATTGTTACGATTCTAGAAGAATTAGACATCTCTGTTTCTGACACAGTTCCTGATGCTGATACTTTGGTTGTTGCCGGTGCTAAATCACAATCTACTTCTGCAGAAGCTGCAGTTGCAGCGCTTGCAGCGCTAGATTCTGAATTTGGTAGAACAACTGATCCAGTGAGAATGTACATGCGTGAGATGGGTGTCGTAGACCTGTTAGAGCAAAAAGATGAAGTGCGTATCGCTAAAGAAATTGAAGCTGGTGTATTTGAAATTATGCAAGCTATTACACTTTACCCGTCAATCACTGATAACTTCTTCAAGGCCCATAAACGCCTAGAAGAAGGTAAATGTAAGATGACTGATGTCATTATTGGTTATCAAGGTGATGCAGCAGATTTTGAAGCTAAAAAAGCTGCATTTGATGCTGGTGAATTTGATGACGATGAAGAATATGAAGACATGGAAGAAATGGAATACACTGGTCCTGATGAGGACAAGGTAAATACCCGTTTTGAGACAGTCTTAAGTTGCTCTCAAGGTTATCAAGAACTAAAAGAAAAGCATGGATTTCGTCATAAAAAAACAATAGCTGCTCGTGTAGAGCTTTCTAAAGGTTTATCAGACTTGCGCCTAGCGCCTAAGCTTGTTTCAACCATGATGGAAGTTGTGTGTAATCGCGCTGAGCTGGTTAAGAAGCAAGAGAAAACTATTCAAAGTGCTTGTCTTTACGCAGGCATGGAGAGAGCTCAATTCCTTGAAATGTTTGCTGGCAATGAAACTAATTATGATTGGTTGAAAGATGCAAAATTAGACGAAAAACTAGTTTCAGCACTTGCCCCTTCTAAAGATGAAATCTTTTATGCACAGAAAAATCTTCATGAATATGAAGAAGAAATGCAGTTAACCATCGCTGAATTAAAAGCACTTAATAAACTTTACCGTAAAGGTGATCGTCGCGCTAAAAAAGCTAAGTCACAAATGACTGAAGCTAACCTAAGACTGGTTATCTCTATTGCTAAAAAATATGCAAATCGTGGCTTGCAGTTTTTAGATCTTATTCAAGAGGGTAATGTTGGCCTGATGAAAGCGGTAGATAAATTTGAGTACCGTCGTGGTTATAAATTTTCAACCTATGCCACCTGGTGGATTCGTCAAGCGATTACTCGCTCAATTGCCGACCAAGCTCGAACTATTCGTATTCCAGTCCACATGATTAAAACTATTAACAAATTGAATCGTGTTCGCCGTCAATTATTACAAAAATTTGGTCGTGAAGCTTCTCCAG
>CAYYGB010000012.1:0-12496 GCA_964471285.1 uncultured Candidatus Thioglobus sp. | reverse complement strand
CAACCCATGGTTGATCCGTTGCTAGATTTAGTGTTAGTTTTTAATGGCACGATTTATAATTACAAAGCGCTAAAAATAGAATTAAGCAAAAAAGGCTATGAATTTTTCTCACATTCCGATACGGAAGTAATTATTAAAGCATATCACTATTGGGGTGAAGATTGTGTGACTCATTTAGATGGTATGTTTTCTTTTTGTATCTGGGACAAAAAACAACAGCATTTATTCGTTGCAAGAGATCGAATGGGCATTAAGCCGTTGTATTTTAATCTCACTGAAAAAGCTTTTAGTTTTGCCTCTAGCTCGCAATCTTTGATTGCTATTGGTGCCAATACAGATATCAACTCCGTAGCATTACAGCAACAATTATCTTTGCATGCGGTGGTGCCAGCGCCTAATACAATCTTAGAAGGGGTTAAAAAAATAAAACCCGCAACTACATTAGTGATTAAGCCTAATGGTGAGATTAAAGAAAAAACTTACTGGCAGCCTAAAGCACAGCGCCCAGAAGTTGAAATGTCTGATGAAGAATATATTGATCGTACCCATGAACTACTTACCCAAGCAGTACTTAAACGCATGGATGCAGCAGACGTACCTATTGGTGTTTTACTATCTGGCGGGCTAGATTCTTCGCTCTTGGTAGCTTTATTGCGCGAAGCAGGCCATGAAGCCATACGCACATTTTCAATTGGATTTGAGGACATTGGTGATGAAGCGGGTTCAGAGTTTGAATACTCAGATCAAATAGTGGATAAATTTAACACTCATCATGAAAAATACGTCGTTAGTAATTCTCAAGTTTTACCAAGATTGGGTGAGGCGGTTGCTAATATGAATGAGCCAATGGTTGGACAAGATTCAGTGGCTTTTTATTTACTTTCTGAGCAGGTTTCAAAACACATTAAAGTGGTGCTCTCTGGCCAAGGCGCGGATGAGGCATTTGCTGGATATTTTTGGTATCCTCGCATGCAAGCAGAGTCAGGCAGTGAGGTTGAACGATTTTCAAAACATTATGTTGATAGACCTTATGAGGAATATCTGCAAACGGTTAATAAAAAATATCATTCGGGTAATCACACCCAAGCCTGGCTCAATAAAGAATTTGCCAAAGCCAATGCCGATGAATTTATGGATAAGGTCTTTCGCACCGACATCACCCGCTTAATTGTTGATGATCCTGTTAAACGTGTGGATAACATGACCATGGCTTGGGGTTTGGAAGCACGCGTACCCTTTATGGATTATCAATTGGTTGAGCATGCACTAAGCATGCCGCCGCGCCTTAAAATGGCTGAAGAAGGCAAGCATCCACTCAAACAAATCTCTCGAGGATTATTACCAGACAGTGTGATTGATCGCAAGAAAGGCTATTTCCCTATGCCAGCGCTTAAATACGTTCGCGGAGAGTTCTTAGACTTTATGGCCGACATTCTTACCTCTAGTCAATGTATTAATCGCGGAATATTTGATCAAAAATTTATACAAAAAGTCATTAATCAGCCAGAAAAATACATGACAGCACTCAATGGTTCACGCCTTTGGCACTTAGCACTTTTAGAATATTGGCTACAAATTAATGTAGACAACAGGACATAAAAATGGAAAAAATAGTCATTTATACTGATGGTGGTTGCAGAGGAAATCCTGGTATTGGGGGTTGGGGTGTTTGGCTTCGATATGGCGATCACGACAAAAAACTAAAAGGCTGTGAAAAAGACACAACCAACAATCGTATGGAACTATTAGCTGCAATTAAAGCACTTGAAGTCATTAAATCTAAAGATATTTCTATTGATTTGTTTACCGATTCAAAATATGTCATGCATGGTATTAATGATTGGATTAAAGGTTGGAAAGCCAAAGGCTGGAAAACAGCAGCCAAGAAACCCGTTAAAAATGTTGACCTATGGCAGCGCCTTGACACACTTAATGAAACACACACGGTGCACTGGCATTGGGTTAAAGGCCATAGTGGTAATGTAGGTAATGATATGGCAGATGAGTTAGCCAACCAAGCCATGGATAATATGGGCTAAAAAAAACCTTAGTAAAAAGTTACATGCATTAAAAAAGTATAATATTATGATATTTAGATAGTCATAAAAAAGCTTGCAATCTAAGCTGCACAAGGTAATAATGTAGTAGTGATGTATTTATTTAATGTATTTCAATAAGGAGGTAAGAAATGAAAAAATTAGCCGTATTATTTAGTTTATTATTAAGTTCAGTCGTATTTGCACATGCGGATGGTGAAAAAATTGCACCATTGTCATTGCCAGTAGATTCTCAAACTGAAGAGCAAAAGAAAATCGTTCGCGATGGTGCTCAAGATTTTTGTGATGGCGCAGAAGAAGATGCAAAAGAAGAATGTGTTATGGATTTTTTCGCGAATCATAACTTAGAAGAAGAGCCTAGCTGCGATTAAGAAAAGAATTTATAAAGCCTGCCTTTGTTAAGGCAGGCTTTATTAATAAAGAACTCAATTAAGAGTTTATTTTAAATAAAGAGGGGAAAAGTATGAACATTAAAACATTAGTAGTAAGCGCTGCATCAGTAGCATTGTTAGCATCAACCGTTGTATCAGCAAAGCCAGTAGGTATTGTTAAAGGTGTTATGGACGTTGCGGGTATTTCACGTAACCAAGATAACGCAGGTTTGATCGATCCAGCATTTGCAAAGACTTCACGTCCTTGTCCACCATTTTGTATTCAACCTACTGCACCGTTCGCGCCTGCAGCAGTTGATACAGTTACTGAGTTAGATGTAATCCATGCTGCACGTGATACAGCAAATGGTGACACATCAGTATTGGTAGTAGATGCACGTACACCGGGTTGGGTTAAGAAAGGCACAATTCCACACTCAGTAAACGTTCCATTTACTAAGCTAAACTCTAAGGCACTTGCTAAAGATCCGATGGCTGTTGTAGAAATCTTGACAGAAACATTTGGTGTTAAAGATATGGACGGCGTATTAAACTACGACAACGCTAAGACTTTATACTTGTTCTGTAATGGTTCATGGTGTGGTCAGTCTCCAGCGTCAATCAGAGCATTGTTAACAATGGGTTACCCTGAGAACAAGATCAAGTACTACCGTGGTGGTATGAACGCTTGGAAATCTTTAGGTTTAACAACTAAGTAATTAATGCATAAAAGCATTCTTTCGAGAGTGCTTTTTTAATCTAGGAGATTATTATGAAAACTAAATTATTAGCGATTGCTATTGCTTCTGTATTTACTTTAGGCGTTCAGGCAGGCTTTTTAGGTGCTGACCATAACTGGAATAACGGCTCTTCTGCAAAGAAAACCGGTAAGCCAGTTGGTATAACTAAAGGTGTTTTAGAAATTGCGGGTATTTCTCGTAATTCAAGTAGCGCCAATATGGTTGATCCAGCATTTGCAAAGACTTCTCGTCCTTGTCCGCCATTTTGTATTCAACCAACGGAGCCGTTTGCTCCAGCTGCTGTTGAAACGGTCACTGAGTTAGATGTTATTAATGCGGCTCAGTTGGCTGCTTTTGGTGATTCTAGCCTAATGATTGTTGATGCTCGTACGCCAGGTTGGGCTAAGAAAGGTATGATTCCTCACGCAGTGAACGTACCCTTTACTAAGCTTAACTCTAAGGCACTTGCTAAAGATCCAATGGCAGTTGTTGAGTTAATGGTTAAGCAGTTTGGTGTAAAAGATATGGACGGCGTATTAAACTACGACGGTGCTAAAACTTTATACTTGTACTGTAATGGCTCATGGTGTGGTCAATCGCCAGCGGCGATTCGTGCACTATTAACAATGGGTTACCCACAAAGTAAAATCAAATACTACCGCGGTGGTATGAATGATTGGAAACTTTTGGGCTTAACAGTTAAGTAATTGTTAACCATTTGTTTAAAAAAAGGGATGTTAATAGCGTCCCTTTTTTATGTTTTAACAACTTCTTTCGCGCAAGCTGAAACGAAATTTGATCGATGGTATCAAATTGGATACGATTATTCACAAAAAGGTCGAAATGACGATGCCTTTGAATGGATGATGCGTGCCGCTGACGGCGGACATGGTGCTGCGCAAAATAACATTGGACTGAGCTATTTACATGCGCTTGGGACAGAAAAGGACGATAAGAAAGCTTTTGAATGGTTTGAAAAATCAGCCGAACAAGGTGTATCTTATGCTCAAAGTGAATTAGCCATGATGTATTATGAAGGCAAAGGTGTTGAGCAAGATACTCAGCTAGCTGAAGATTGGTGGCTGATTGCTTCAGAGCAAGAAGATGAGTATGCACAATATAACCTAGCTTCATTAATGCTAGAGAAGGGCGACATAAAGCAGGCTTATTATTGGTTTACACGTTCTTCTAAAAATAACCATCCAGATGCACAAGTTGCATTGGATTTACTAAGTGAAAAATATGTGGAATAGAATCATTACAATAGCGATATTAAGTTTTTCATTAAATGCTTCTGCATTTTTACCAGGTTTGGGTAGTTTCCCTCAATTTCCAGATCTACCTAAAATCAAAAACTTTGACCCTAGTTCACTTCAAAAGTTTTACAATAAATTTACCAATGAAAAGCCCAATCTTGAGCGTGAAAATCGCATGATTTCTGAAATTGAAGAGGCAGTCATGGATGGTGATGTGGAATATTTACCAATCTCTAATGATCAAGAAGTGTTTAGTATTTTCATGGAATCGGAGTCTGAAAAACCAAAAGGCGGCGTTATCTTATTACACTCTCGTGGTTATCATGCTAATTGGGAAAGCGTGATCAAGCCACTTAGAGTTGGACTCAATGAAAAAGACTGGCACACCTTGTCTGTGCAAATGCCTGTACTGGACAAAGCAGCTAAATATTATGATTATGTACCAATTTTCCCGTATTCACATGAGCGTATCGATGCAGCTGTTGATTTTTATAAACAGCGCGGCATTGATAATATCATCCTAGTATCTCATGGCTGTGGCGCACATATGGCCATGAGTTATTTTGATAAATTTGGTGATGACAAGGTTAGTGCGTTTGTGGGCATTGGCATGGGAGCAACTGATTATCAGCAAAAAGTAATTAAGCGTTTTCCACTCGATGTTATGCTTAAACCAGTGCTTGATATATACGGTGAAAAAGATTTCCCAGGTGTAGTTCGCCTATCTGAGTCTAGAAAAGCATTAATGGATATTTCAGGTAATCAAGAAAATGCACAGATTGTTATCAATAAGGCTGACCATTACTATAAAGAAACTGGCACTTCGCAAGCCCTAGTTGATTCAGTAGACACTTGGTTAAAAAATCTTTCAAAAGCGACTAAGTAGCCTGAGTTTTATTGCTAAATAGCGATAATGATGCGCTCATAAAACCAATATAAGCCAATACTCGCAATAATAATTGAAGCAGGAACGACTAATCGGGATCGATACCAAGATTTGTCTTTAAACCAATATCCAATAAGCACATAAGCCAGTAGAATAACAACCAATTGCCCTAGCTCTACGCCAATATTAAAACTCAACAGACTGCTTAAAAATTGAGACTTCTCAAGTCCAATATCGCCCAAAACACTTGCAAATCCAAGTCCGTGTAATAGTCCAAAGCAAAATACCACCAGTAAGCGCCAATTGCTTATATCTCGTATGAGTGTATTTTCAAGTGCGATATAGACAATCGATAAAGCAATTAAAGGCTCAACCCATAAACTGGGCAGGGCGATAATGCCATAAATCGAAAGCCCAAGAGTGATGGTGTGAGCTAATGTGAAAGCGCTTATCTGATAAAACAAAGGCTTTAATTGGGTACTAAACAAGAACAAACCCAATATAAATAATATATGATCCAAGCCTCTAGGCAGGATGTGTAAAAATCCAAGCGATACATAGTTAAGTAGGCTGTTAGTGGTATGCCGCTCTTGCAAAATAATTACATCTGTTTGTTCGCCATTAGTCAGCCAAAGACTGGCAACAGCCTGTCCATTTTGATTCAGTTTAAAAACATTGTCACCGTATTTTTCGGGATATTGCCAAGTAATATGCCTGGTGTCTTGTGGGAGTTTTCCTGAGAAGGTAATTATGCTATTTCTAGATAAACGAAAATCGCCAATTGGCGACACTTGAATATTGTCAAAATTAAGAGAGAGCTTCTTGTTATCAGCTTTAAGATTTAGAGTGTTTTGATAGTCAGCTGAGAATTTATTAAATTTTTGCCGGATTATGCCAGCTGAACTTTTCCTAAGTTTGTTATAAATAGCGGATCGCGGTGAATTGTCGGTATCTGTATGCTTGGCGTTAATGTCTGCCATTAACGCTTCTACATTAACTTTTAATGTTAGAATAAATTCGTTGTTTTCTTGGATAGTTAGCTGAACAACGCCAGGTTTCATTTCATGAGCCTGTAGGGCTGAAAAGCAACCAAAAGACAATAAAATTAGCAGCCAGTAATGAAAATATCTCATAAAATTATTTTAGCCTTTTGTATTTTTTACCGGCCAGTCTTGGCACATGATTTTTGGTTAACTGCTAATAATTTTAATCCAACTATTGGCGATAAAATAACTATTTCAGCCCAAGTTGGGCAAGACTTTGTCGGCGAAACGCTACCAAGAATCAACAATTGGTTTGTTAGATTTGAACAACTTCAAGACAAGAGTGCGACTCCAATTCAAGGAGAATTGGGCGATGACCCATTAGGCAGTATTGTCATACAAAAAAATGCATCATCAACGGTGGTGTATCAAAGCACTTTTGATTATCTAACGCTATCGGCTGAGAAATTTAATCAATATCTGGATAAGATGCATTTAAAGCATATTCAAGACCAGCGTCAGATTGAAAAAACGGATCAAAGCGAAGGTCGAGAGTATTATGCGCGTTACGCTAAGCTATTGATCAAGCCAAAAAACACTAACGCTGATACGAGTATTTATAAAAAAACTGGGCTGGAGCTAGATATTGTGCCTGTAAATTCTCCCTGGGCAAATGAGACAACTAGTTTTTTGGTTTATTTTCAGGGTAAGCCTTTAAAAGATATTGTAGTTAGAGCCTATTCTCAAGACAACCCCCAGGATTTAGTTGAGCAAACAACTGATGATAAAGGCCATGTAGCACTTAGTCTAAGTGCTAATAATAGATGGATGGTTAACGCTCTGCATATGATTAAAGCTAGAGAAGGGCGCATGAAAGAGGCGGATTGGGAAAGTTTATGGGCCTCTTTAGTGTTTGAAAAGTAGCCGATTGATTGCTAGAGTGCTTTAAGGTAATTAAGCTCATCTTGGTTGAAGTTGGCTAATTTTCTAGCTTCTAAATTAAAAGGTCCACGTAATTGCTCACCAATGTGTTTTTTGATAAACCCATCAAAAGCCTCTATAGGATCAAGTTGACGTGCTTTGCATAAATAATGAAACCAAAAATTACCAATTTTTACATGCCCAATTTCATCATTAAAAATAATATCTAGTAAGTTCACCATTTTATCAAAATGAGCATCTTTAAAGCGTTTTTGAATTTTAGGCGTGGCATCTAGCCCTCTAGCCTCTAACACTCTTGGCACAAGAGCCATTCTAGCGAGTACATCATAATCAGTTTCATGAGTCATCTTCCATAAGCCGTTATGGGCATCAAAATCTCCATATTGATAACCCAGTTCAATCAAGTGATTATTAAGCAACTGAAAATGCTTTGACTCCTCAAAAGCAACCTGAATCCAATCTTGGTAGAACTGATCTGGCATTTCCCTAAATCGATAAACAGCATCCAGTGCCAGATTAATAGCATTAAATTCAATATGGCAAATTGCATGAATGGTTTTGATCATTCCAAGATCTGTTTTATTTCGCTGAGGAATAGATTGAAATCTAACCAGATTAGGCTTGCTAGGTCTGCCAGGAAACTCCACAGGTTTAATTGGATAGCTGGATTGAAAATTGAGCCCCTGTGTATTTTTCAAAAGCTGAATTTGATCAACCCGTTCAATTTTTTCATTAATATCACCGCACATTAATGCTTTAAAACTAAGCTCAAAGACGTTCATATTTTCCTTGATCGATATTAGCCAAAGTCCAATCGCCAATTTGGGTTCGAATGAGTCTGAGCGTTGGAAAACCCACATGTGCAGACATACGCCTTACTTGTCGATTCTTGCCTTCGCTAATTTTTAATTCCATCCAAGAAGTGGGAATATCTTTTCTAAACCTAACGGGTGGATCTCTATCCCAAATCCAACTTGGCTCTTTGATGATTTTTGCTTTGGCAGGTTTGGTTAGTCCATCTTTTAGCATTACACCAAGACTTAGTTGCTCAATAGCAGCGTCATTAATTTGCCCATCTAGCTGAACTATATAGGTTTTTTCTTTATCAAATTTTGGATGTGAAATTTGGTGCTGTAGCTTGCCATCATCGGTAAGTAACAATAGGCCTTCAGAATCTTTATCTAATCGACCTGCAGGATAGATGTCTTTAGTCTTAATATAATTAGCCAAGGTGTCACCTTCGCCACTAAATTGGCATAGCACTCCAAAAGGCTTGTTAAAAGCATAAAGCATTAATAAACAGCCTTAGCTCTTGCAACAAAAGCTTCTAATTGAGAGTTAGCAATACTAGTAAAGATAGGGGCGATAGCCATATCAACTATTTTTGAAGAAAAGCTAAAGGCTAGTGTTAACTCTATTTTGCAAGCATTATCATTAAGTTGAGTAAATATCCAGGCACCACTTAGCTGTTTAAACATGCCTTCTTTAAGATTCATGTCAATGCGCTGATTAAGAGTCAGTGTATTAATGGTGGTAAAACTTTGATTAAATCCAGATTTATTAATCTCAACCGAGGCTGTAATTTGATCCTTAGTTTGCTTTAAAATGGAGGCATCTGAGCACCAGTTGAGAAATTTTGGATAATCATCAACTTGGTTGACCAATTGATACATTTGCTCAGCTGAATATGGCACAAGAGCACTTTTAGAGAGTTGATGCATGGCAAAATCCAAAAAACCTAAGGTTAGTTCAAATACGATTGTGCTCAATAAAAAAGCACGTCATGACTATTTTATCGAACAAACCTTGGAAGCTGGTGTTTCTTTAGAGGGTTGGGAAGTAAAAAGTCTAAGAGAAAACAAGGTTCAGATTAAAGAAAGCTACGTAATTTTAAAAAATAATGAGATGTTTTTGTTTGGTGCACATATTTCCGCATTGCAAAGTGCGTCAACTCATGTGAATACCGATCCAATAAGATCTAGAAAATTACTCCTTAATCGTATAGAAATCAACCGTTTAAAAGAAAAAATTGAACAGAAAGGCGCTACAGTTGTCCCTTTAAAAATGTACTGGAAGAGAGGTCGTGTTAAGCTAGAAATCGGCGTTGCTAAAGGAAAAAAAGACTATGACAAGCGCCAAGATGCTAAAGCTAAAGATTGGAAAAGAGATAAACAACGAACTTTAAAAGAAAATAATAAGTAATCGCTTTTATTGAATCATTTTAAGGCTGAATTTTTTTTTACAAATGGTTGATTTAACAGCGTTTTATTGCTTATAATTAGGAAACTTTATTGAAACAATATTAGTTATTTATGAACTACATAGTTTGTTTTACTAATTCAGTAATTTTTAAATTTTTTATAAACCAAGGGGAAGAGAATGAACAAGTCAGAATTAATCGATGCAATAGCATCAGCAGCAGATATTTCAAAAGCAGATGCAGGTCGTGCACTTAACGCTACAACTAGTGCAATCACTGGCGCTATGGCAAGTGGTGACGGTGTACAGTTAACAGGTTTTGGCTCGTTTGTTGTTAGAGACCGTGCAGCACGCACTGGTCGTAACCCACAAACTGGTGCTACGATTCAAATTAAAGCTTCTAAAGTTGCTGCATTTAAAGCAGGTAAGGCGCTTAAAGACGCAGTTAATGGCTAATCGTTAGTTACTAACTTCAGAAAAGCACCTTAGGGTGCTTTTTTTATGTCTAAAGTTTGGTAAAATGCTGATTTTATCTTAGGGGATATTTATGGAACGCACTTTATCAATTATTAAGCCAGACGCAGTTGCTAAGAATGTTATTGGTCAGATTTACACTCGCTTTGAAGATGCTGGTTTTAAAATAGTAGCGTCAAAAATGCTTCATTTAGATGATGAATTAGCAGGTGGTTTTTACGCTGTACATAAAGATCGCCCTTTTTATGGTGAGTTGGTTGCATTTATGACTTCTGGCCCAGTAATGGTTCAAGTGTTAGAAGCTGATAATGCAGTGGCCAAGCATCGCGAAATCATGGGCGCTACGAACCCTAAAGATGCAGCAGCCGGCACAATTCGTGCTGATTTTGCTCAATCTTTAGATGAAAATGCAGTTCACGGCTCTGACTCGCTAGAGAATGCAGCCATTGAAATTGAGTACTTTTTTGGTGCACATGGCGTTTGCCCTAGAACGCGTTAATTTTTTTAATTGGTATTAATCAAATAGCACAGTCTGTCTGTGCTATTTTTATTTATGGAAAACAAAATAAATCTTTTAAGTCTTAATCAGAAATCACTAGATGAGTTCTTTGCAAAGCTGGGTGCAAAATCTTATTGTACTAAGCAATTAATGAAATGGATTTACAAAGATCACGTGTTTGATTTTGATCAAATGCTTAATCTGAGCAAAAAATTAAGAGAAGAACTTAAAGAAGTTGCCTGTATTGAATTTCCAAAAGTTGTTACTAAAAATCACGCGTTAGATGGTGTTATCAAATGGGTTATTGAAACAGGTAGTGAAAATCACGTTGAAATGGTTTATATCCCTGAAAAAGAGCGAGGTACTTTGTGTATCTCCTCTCAAGTTGGTTGCGCTTTGGCTTGTACATTTTGTTCGACAGGTTACCAAGGTTTCAATAGAAACCTTTCCACAGCAGAAATAATTGCCCAAGTATTGATTGCTAATTTGCATTTAAACCCAGTTGGAAAGCGCATCTCTAACGTTGTCTTTATGGGCATGGGCGAGCCACTACTTAATGAAGAGGCGGTTTATAGTGCTTGTGATTTATTATTAGACGATCTTTCATTTGGCTTATCTCGTCGTCGAGTGACTATCTCTAGTTCTGGTGTTGTGCCTGCTTTAGAGAGAATGAGTGAGCGAGTTCCAGTAAGTTTGGCCATTTCTTTGCATGCGGCAAATGACACTCTACGTGATGAACTGGTGCCTATCAATAAAAAATACCCTATTGAAACATTGATGAAAGCATGTGATGTGTATTTAAATGCCGGCACTCAAGAGCGTCATATTTTGTTTGAGTATGTCATGTTAAAAGGGGTCAATGATTCTTCAGAGCATGCCAAGCAGCTGTCTAAACTTTTAAAAGGGGTTTCTGCTAAAGTTAATTTAATTCCTTTTAATCCTTTTCCACAATCTGATTATGAAACTTCTAGCGTTAGGACGATTGAAAGTTTTCAAAATATTTTATTCTCTAATGGTATTCGAACCATGACTAGACGTACCCGTGGCGAAGATGTGGATGCGGCTTGTGGCCAGTTAGCAGGTAAAGTGAAAGACAAAACTAAACGAGCAGATGCTAGACGGAATTGACTATTACCCTAGAAAGAAAAAACGTAAGCCAAGGATAAAAATTTGGGTTTTAATGTTGGGTTTTTTTATACTAGGGGTTTATGGATATCAATACCTTGAATTACCAGTTGAAAAATCAAACACTAATACTTTGATCGTCATTAGCAAGGGAAAAAAGCAAGTAGAAGAAAAGACGAATAGCGTTATAATTAAATCTAATAACACTTATCAAGTTGAAGCTGATCGCCGAGTTAAAAGCGATAAAGGTCTTGATGAATTGATTCAAACATTTAAACAGCAATGAAACCAATACATACCATTACCAGAAGAAAATCTCGACAAATTTTTGTCGGTAATGTTGCTGTTGGCGGTGATGCGCCAATTTCTGTACAAAGCATGACAAATACAGAAACGACAGATGTCGCTGCAACGGTTAGACAGATTAAAGCCATTGAAGAGGCCGGTGCAGATTTAGTACGTGTTTCCGTGCCAACGATGCAAGCAGCTGAAGCCTTTAAAGAAATCAAGAAACAAGTTGATATTCCGCTGATTACCGATATTCATTTTGACTACAAAATTGCGCTTAAAGTGGCAGAATATGGCGCCGACTGTTTGCGTATTAACCCGGGTAATATTGGCCGAGAAGATCGAGTTCGTGAAGTGGTTGCCTCAGCTAAAGATCACGGTATCCCAATTCGTATTGGCGTTAATGCTGGCTCATTAGAAAAAGATTTGCAAAAGAAATATACCGAACCAACGCCTGAAGCAATGGTTGAATCAGCGTTTAGGCATATTGACATCCTGGATCGACTTAATTTTGATAATTACAAAATTTCACTAAAAGCGAGTGAAATATTCATGACAGTTTTTGCTTACAAGCAACTGGCCTCTCAAATTGATAACCCACTTCATCTCGGCATCACTGAGGCAGGCTCTCTGCGCTCTGGTACGGTCAAATCATCTGTTGGTCTAGGCTTATTAC
>CAYYGB010000011.1:0-12896 GCA_964471285.1 uncultured Candidatus Thioglobus sp. | reverse complement strand
CGAATTAACAATGTAAGCTATGAGCCGACTGTTTTACTTAATCCATCTAAAAAATCTAAAGTATCTACCAGTGAAATTTTTGGCCCTGTTGTTTGTGTATACGGCTATCAAGATATTGATGATGCAATCTTAGATGCCAATAGCTTAGACGTTTCATTCCAGGCATCTGTGTTTAGTGATGATATATCCAAAGCAATGGATGTTGCTAAGAAATTAGAGGCTTCAGCAGTGATGATTAATGACTACACAACTTTCAGAGTAGATTGGATGCCATTTGCAGGGCGTAAACATTCAGGCTATGGAATCGGTGGTATTGGTTATAGCATGAAAGATATGCTTGAACACAAAATGCTGGTAATTAAAAGCTAACTTTTAAATTGGTGATTATAGAGCGAAGCGTATTCACCTTTTTGATCTAGTAATTCTTGATGAGATCCTTGCTCGATAATATCACCTTGACGTAAAACAACAATTCTATCGGCCTTTTGAATAGTGCTTAATCTATGCGCTATGATAATAGTAGTTCGATCTTTTTGCATTTCATCAATAGCTTCTTGAACTTGCTTTTCAGTGGCGGAGTCTAGTGCTGAAGTTGCCTCGTCTAAGATTAAAATAGGACTATCTTTGGCGATTGCTCTAGCGATAGCCAAACGTTGACGTTGGCCACCAGAAAGCTTAGTACCATCCTCGCCAATCTCAGTATCAAAACCATTTTCCATTTGTTCAATAAATTCAGATGCATTGGAAATATCAGCAGCATGCTTAATCTTTTTATCACTCATTACTTGAGTTTGGCCCAGTGCTATATTACCTTTGACAGTGTCATTAAATAAACGTACATTTTGATCAACAAAAGAAATTTGAGAGCGCAATGAGTCAATATCAAACTCTTTGATATCAACACCATCAATACTAATAGACCCTTGTGTTGGACTGTAAAAACGAGTAATTAATTGAATAATGGTAGTTTTTCCACTGCCAGTTGAACCAACCAAAGCAATGGTTTCGCCAGGGGTGATATCTAGGTTTATTTTATTAAGAACAGTTTTTCCGCTCTGATAACCAAATGAAACATCGCTAAATTTAATGCCACCTTTTGAGCTTGATAAAACTTTTGATCCTTGATTTTGTTCTTCTTGTTCATCAAGAAGTCCAAATACACTTTCACCAGCCGCCATAGCAGTTTGCAAAGGTTTATTGATATTTACCAAGCTTTTAGCAGGTTTGATTAGCATACCCATGGCGGTAAAGAAAGATAAGAATTCACCAGCGGTCATTTGCAAAGAGGTTGATGAAAAATACACGACACTTCCCAAAGACAGTCCAATTAAAATATTGACAAAGCCGGTATTAAAAGCACCTGTCATATCTACTTTAAATCGTTGTTGACGAATATTTTTAATTAAATCGTTAAACTTAGTGCTCTCTTGATCTTGAGCATGATAAATCTTCACCAATGAGGAGCCGGAAATATTTTCATCTAAAAGATGTGTCATGTTGCCCATAGATTTTTGCACTTTAGTACTTGCATTACGCATGCGATCTGATGAAAGCTTTACGGCAAAATAAATCAAAGGCAATATAATGAGCAAGCTTAAGCTAAGCTGCCAATTTTTATAAAGCAGGTAACCAATGAGGATAATCACTGTCATTGATGATTTGATAAACTCCAGCCAAATGGTAGATGCTGCCGCTGCGATTTGCTCCACATCAAAAGTGAGCTTTGATAAGGTTTTTCCAGTGGGGTGATTGTCAAAATAGGTTTTAGGTAATTTGAGTAATTTAGCAAACATGTCTACTCTCAAATCCATGATAACTTTATTAGATACCCAAGAGCTAGCAGCTGTTGATGTAAGTGCAAATATAGAACTTAAAACAATAACACCGAATAGTGCTATTGCATAAAGTAAGGCAGAGCTTTCACTGCGTTCACTAGCAAATAGTTTATCAACAATTTGTCCAGTAATTTCTGGAATAGAGCTCTCTAAAGCAGTTGCAAACATCATCATGACCGAGGTAAAGATGAGCTTGCCAATGTGCTGTTTTAAGTAGAAAAATAGGCGAGAGACGAATTGTTTGTATTGCATTGATAATAAATTGATTTCGACAGCTCCATATTCTACACAGTTTTGTGTATCATAACCATTTCAACTTTGCTACTTTTCATGGCAACAAAATACATCTTTATTACAGGCGGCGTTGTCTCTTCTTTAGGTAAGGGAATCGCTTCAGCCTCACTAGCTACTATCTTAGAATCTCGTGGTCTTAATGTGACCATGCTTAAACTTGACCCTTATATTAATGTTGATCCTGGCACCATGAGTCCGTTTCAGCATGGCGAGGTTTTTGTTACTAATGACGGCGCTGAAACAGACCTAGACCTAGGTCATTACGAGCGTTTTATTCGTCAACAACTAGGTAAGAAAAATAACTTTACAGCAGGACGTGTTTATCAAAATGTGATTGAGCGCGAACGCCGTGGTGATTACCTAGGCGCAACTGTTCAAATCATTCCACATATTACTAATGAAATAAAAGCCCTAGCTCAAGCGGGCGCTCAAGATGCTGATGTGGCTCTTGTTGAAATTGGCGGCACTGCAGGTGATATTGAATCATTGCCTTTCTTAGAAGCTATTAGACAAATGAGCCTTGAGCTGGGTCGTGAAAATACGTTGTTTATTCATCTAACCTTGTTGCCTTATATTAAGGTGGCAGGTGAGTTGAAAACTAAACCAACTCAACACTCAGTTAAAGAATTGCGCGGAATTGGTATCCAGCCTGATATTCTAATTTGTCGTTCAGAGTATCCACTCCCTGATGCAGAGCGTGAAAAAATTGCACTCTTTACCAATGTGCCAGCTGATTCGGTATTTACCTCTTTAGATGTTGATACGATTTATAAGGTTCCCAGGGCTTTGCATGAGCAAGGCTTGGATGAGGTAGTGGTTAAAAAACTACAGATTGATTGTAAGCCAACTGATCTTAGCGAATGGGATAGCGTTATTGAAAAACTAAACGCGCCTAAATCTAGTGTTGATATTGCCATGGTAGGTAAATACATCGATCTAACAGAAGCGTATAAATCTCTTTCTGAGGCATTATTGCACGCTGGTATTAATACCAATACAAAAGTATGTATCCATTATTTTGATTCTGAAGAGATCGAGAAGAACGGTGCCGGCTGTTTAAGTGAAATGAGCGCTATATTAGTGCCAGGTGGCTTCGGTAATCGAGGCGTTGAAGGTAAGATTGCAACAGCTCAATATGCTCGTGAAAACAAAATTCCTTATTTAGGGATTTGCTTAGGTATGCAAGTTGCAGTTATTGAATATGCCCGAAACGTGGCTGGAATGAAAGAAGCTAATAGTACTGAATTTAATGAAAATACGCCTTATCCGGTGGTTGGTCTTATTACCGAATGGCAAGATGAAGATGGCAGCTTACAAACTCGTGATGAAGATTCTGATTTAGGTGGCACTATGCGTCTTGGTGGTCAAGAATGTGCAATGGTTAGCGGCACTAAATCTAGAAATATTTATGGCCAAGATGTTATTACAGAGCGCCATCGCCATCGTTATGAAGTTAATAACACATTAATCAAAAAAGTTGAAGAGGCAGGTTTGATTATTTCTGGAAAATCTATTGATGGTACTTTGGTTGAGATGGTTGAAGTTAAAGACCATCCTTGGTTTGTTGCGTGCCAGTTCCATCCAGAATTTACATCAACGCCTAGAGATGGTCATCCATTGTTTGAGAGCTTTATTCAAGCAGCCAATGAAGCGCATAATTTAATTTTATCTTCTTAAGTGTTTAAAGAAGCGCTAGAGCACTGGGATGATGATTTTTCTCAGTATTTTAAACGTGCTTTTGACACTTTAAATCTTGAAGATATACCTCTTTCTCAGCACTGCTCTCATAGTGGTGTTATTGATAAAGAGAGTATCGAAGTCACCATCCTATCCAAGTCAATGAATGAGCAGGTTGCTAGCTTAACAATAGGCGTATTTTTTTGTGAAATATTATCGGGTTGTGCTTGTAGCGATGATCCTTCACAAGCAATGATTCATGAAAATGCATATGGAGAATTCCATATAACAATCGATCGTGCCGATGCACGTATAGAGTTTTTAGATTAAGAGTTTTAGCGCTTCTTTCTTTTCTTAATAAATTGCATTAAGCGACGTCTCTTAGTTAGCTGTCGTGCGTTTAATTCATTCTTATTATCTTTAAAAGGGTTCTCTCCACTCTTATATTCGATTCTTAAAGGTGTATTGGTTAACTTTAAGGCATTGATGAAGAAATTCTTTAAGTAGCGGTCATACGCATTTGGAACGCTTTGAAGGTGGTTTCCATGAAAGGTAAGTGTCGGTGGAAAGACATCCGTCTGATTAACGTATTTAATTTTTAAACGTCTACCTTTAACAGGCGGCGGTTGATGACCATGATTAGCCGCTTCCAGAATTTTGTTCAAGGTTGAAGTTGAATGCTTCGTGCCGGCATTTGTATACGCTCTAACAATAGGTGCAAAGAGCTTTCCAACGCCTGATCCATGAAGGGCAGAAATATAATGCACACTGGCATAATTAACAAACGAGAGCTTAACATCTAGTTTCCGTTTAACTTCTAATTTTTGATACTCGTCTAAACCATCCCATTTATTCAGCACAATAAGCAATGCTCGGCCTTTATCAGCAATCATACCCAGTAGAGTTGCGTCTTGCTCAGTAACCCCTTCACGAGCATCTAATACCAAAATAACCACATGCGATCGATCTAATGCGTCAATGGCTTTAATAATTGAGAAGATTTCTATTTTTTCATGAGTAGAGCGCTTGCGCCTGATACCGGCTGTATCAATTAAGGTGTATTTTTGATCTTCACGCTCAAATGGAATATAGATACTATCACGCGTAGTGCCAGGCATATCAACTGCCATTACTCTTTCTTCACCTAAAATTCGGTTAATAAGTGTTGATTTTCCAACATTAGGCCTACCAAGTACTGCAACAGCAATGCCATCAACTTCCACTTCCTCTTCTTCGATTTGTGGCTGAGGTAGTAGGGGTAAGGTGTACTCAATTAATTCAGCAATACCCTGGCCATGCTCTGCTGAAATTAGCCTAGGCGTACCAAGACCCAATTCATAAAATTCAGCTGCTTTGACTTCATCCAAGCCTTCAGATTTATTACAGACAAGAATTATTTCTTTTTTAAGTCGTCGTAAGCGTGAAGCAATTTCTAGGTCTAAACCAATAACACCATCACGACTACTAACAATAAAGTAGATAACATCAGACTCTTCAAGTGCATTTAACACTTGACCTTCGATACCACTGTCAATGACATTATCTTTGTTAGTTAAGCCGCCAGTATCAATGATAGTGGCAAATGTTTCACTATCATCATCTAGCAAAACTTCTGCATATTGACGATCACGTGTTAAACCCTCAAAGTCAGATACTAGTGCCTGACGAGAGTGGCTTAATCGATTAAATAAGGTTGACTTGCCGACATTTGGGCGTCCAACAAGAGAAATAGTAGGTAGGCCCATGGTATTTATATAATTAGTTAAGGTCGGCTAGTTTAATGCTAATTAAACTTTGTAATTCTGAATCTCTAGAGATTTGACTCAAGGCAAGTTTGTATTGCTCTTTGGCTTTATCAATTTGATTATCAGCAACATAAATGTCACCTTTTAATTGACTGTATAAGCCGTTAAACTCACCGGGTAATTTGCTATCAAGTGTGCTAATCGCTTCTTTAAACTTACCCATCTCAAGTTGAATGCTAGCTATTCTCATGTTGGCGACGATAGCAATTAAATCATTGTCAGTATTTACTAGAGTAGATAAATGTTGTAAAGCTGATTCATAGTCTTGTTTTCTAACAGCATTTTTTGCTAGCATTAAGCCTGCTTGTTGCGTATATCCACTGTCAGAATGGCTAGCACTTAGTGCTTCAAAAGCAGCCACATTATCTGATGAGGCAGTGTTTAAATACAAAGATCTTGCTTGTACAGACTGTTCATTTTGGTATGTTTTGTAAGCACCTAGTCCCCAAATACCACCCAGTCCAAGCGAGATACCGACAACAATTTGAAGACCATTTTCTTTAATCCATTTCTTGATTTGTTGAGCTTGCTCGTCTTCAGTTTTACCTACTTCAATAAAATTTTTCATGTGTAATCCTTAAAATACTTAATCGCCTCATCTAGGCTTAGGGTTTGTTGTGGCTCTTGAGATTTTAATGGTTTAATACTAACTTGACCATTGTTTAACTCCTCTTCACCCAATATTAGCGCAAAGTCTGCATCGGCTTTATCTGCTTTTTTAAATTGACTCTTGAAACTACCCAAAGAGATATCATTATAGATAATTACATCTGCAATAGCATCATGAAGTGAGCTGGCTATTTGCATAGACTTAAGCTGTGCATCATCGCTTGGCGTTATGATGTAAATAGAAACCTGCTTGGTATTAATGGCTATTGCCTGCTCTTCCATTAACAAAATAAGGCGCTCTAAACCAATAGCAAGTCCAACGGCTGTTGTTGGTTTGCCACCCATTTTTTCAACCAAGCCATCATAACGTCCACCAGCACATATTGTTCCTTGCGCACCAAGATCTTGTGTGGTCCATTCAAAAACTGTACGATTGTAATAATCAAGGCCTCGGACTAAACGAGTATTAATAACAAAATCAATATCTAAGGCTTTTAAATAGCTTTTAAATTGTTCAAAATGCTGTGCAGACTCACCGTCTAAGTGTTCCATGAGTTTAGGTGCGCCATTAATTAAAGACTGCATGTCTTTATTTTTACTATCAAGAATTCTTAATGGGTTGGTTTCAAGACGCCTAAGACTATCTTCGTCTAGTTGGTCTTTGTGCGCAGAAAAATACGTCACTAAAATATCTCTAAAGTTTTTTCTTGCCTCACTAGAGCCTAGGGTGTTAATTTCAAGCGTGACATTTTTCAAACCTAATTTTTGCCATAGGCTATGTGTCATCATCATTAGTTCAGCATCTACTTTGGCATCTGAGGCGCCAAATACTTCAAGACCGGCTTGATGGAACTGGCGGTAACGTCCTTTTTGTGGACGCTCATGTCTAAACATAGCACCTTGATAAAAAACTTTCTGAATACCTTCACGAGGAAGATTGTGTTCAATCATCATACGCACACAACCAGCAGTACCTTCTGGACGTAAGCTTAAAGAATCCCCATTAGCTTCATTCCAAGAGTACATTTCCTTTTCAACAATGTCAGTTGCTTGGCCAATCGCACGACAAAAAGTGTCAGTTTTTTCAACCACAGGGGTGCGAATATTCTTATAACCATAAGAGATAAATAAATCAGCAATCGTACGTTCTACAAACGTCCAAAGATCAGAGTCTTTGGGCAGTAGATCGTTCATGCCACGGATGGCCTGGATTTTTTTGCTCATTTGATTATTTGAGATAAGATTAAGGGGTTATTTTACCGATAATTACTTGAACACACTCTGTATTAAGTGTCACTTGGTTTGTAATAAACTGAGATCGCAAAAAATACCAAAATAGCAAAAAATAATCGAATACCAATCAGTAGAAAAATATCAGCTCCAAAAAATACAAATAGCAAAGTATCTTCAATAATAGCATGCGCTATCATTAAAAAATAACAAACAGAAGCAACTTGCTTCTTGCTCATATATTGAGCCTCTTTCAGTAGTACGCCAGCACCATACGTGATACCAATCAATAGGCCAGTTATCATTGCCATGATTGTACTGAGATGATGATCAAATTTTTGTAAAAACTTGAGACCCTTGATTAAAGTCACGATAAAAATAACCAAACTCACTAAGATAATGATTTCAATCGTTAACAAAATAGCTTCGCTACTTTTTTGTAATAAAAATTCGGTGAAATTATTAGGTGTTGTTTGGGTAGTTTGATACAAAGCATTTGCAACATGATCTGGATTGCTAAACAAGAATTCCGTTGGAATGATCAGTAGAGGTGCCAATACAACGAAAGCCATAATTACTCTAAAACTAACAGAGTGAATCCAATTAATACCCAGTTTTTTCATAATGGCTGATTCGACTGGAATAGAGTGAAGTACACCTAAAAATAAACCCAGTATCGTCCAATCGTAAACACTTAATCCCAAGGGTGCAGCAAAAGCTATGGCGGCATATAAATTTAGAAAGACACCGGATGCTAATGCTAATGCTGCTTCTGGTGGTAAATTAAGCAAGCTGGTTAAAGGTTCAAAAACTTGAGCAATAATTGGCATTAAGTCAAAGTATATTAACAATTCAGCTAGCAAAAAATAAGGGATAACCGTAGATACAATAATCTTGGCAGTCGATAGAGAGCTACTTAAAAAAGCTTTGGTGTCAAAATTCATAGATTGGTCGTGCTATTAGGGACATGCCCAGTAGGAACGTATTGAGAGGCGGATTTACAGTGTGAGTGTTGATCATCAAAGAAAATATCTGCACTGAATTCTTTTAAGAAAACACCCTTATCCAGCCCACCTAGAAAGAAAGATTCGTCAATGCGAATTCCCCATTCACGCATGGTATGAATAACTCGCTTATGTGAGGGTGCAGAGCGCGCAGTAACTAGCGCCGTACGAATAGGGTTATTTTCAACAGGAAAGGCCGATTGAATTTTGTGCAATGACTTTAAAAAACACTTAAAAGGGCCAGCCTTTAACTCAACATTGGCAGATTTTCTTTCATTCTCTTCAAAGGCATCAATACCTTTTTCCTGAAATATCTTTTCAGATTCGTCAGAAAAAATAACTGCATCGCCATCAAAAGCAATTCTAAGCTGAGTTTCATGAGAATCTTTAGAGCTTGAGCCAACAATAGAGGCAGCTGCAAAACCAGATTCCAACGCCTTTTGTACATCTTGATAGTTGCTTGATAAAAATAGATCAGCTTCAAAAGCGCCTACTAAGTTGTGAGTACTTTCCCCACGTGTAAAAGCTGCACGAGAAATGTTTAAACCATAATGCTCAATAGAATTAAAAATACGCAACCCCGTGTCTGCGCTATTTCTAGAAAGTAAGATGACATCAATTGGATTTTTCTTAGTATTAAGAGAGAGTAATTTTTTTACCAAAGAAAAACCTACGCCACGAGGTAAAACAACCTCTTCATTCTCTTCTTGGTGCTTAGCATAAGCTTCAACACCTTGTTGTTTGAAAATTTGGTGTGATTCGTCTAAATCAAATAAGGCTCTAGATGAAATGGCAACCACTAACTTTCCTTTTGCTTTTGGATCTACAGCGTCTGCCACGATACTCCCTGGTATTTATCTAAACAATAGTCTAGCCATCTTTCGATGAATAGGTTTAATTCCCATTGTATATCCATATCGCCACATTGGGCTAAATATGGATGATCATTGTTTAAAACGGTTTCATTACAAACTGAAAGCACTTCAACAAGCTGCGCATCAAAATATACTTTAAATTTAATATCTGGTTTTTGAACATTACCGCTAAGTATATGTGTCAAAGTAAAAATACCAGTATGAGCAAAGCGATCTTCCACAATCAAGTGAAGGTCTGGATGCTTAGAATGTCGAATAATACTATTGTGAGCCGTTTGCTTAATAAGTGGAATAAGTTTTGTTAGCTTCTGATAATTTAGTTCAAATAATTGCGATACCTCACTGTAAGTCTTTGACTGACGCAAGTTGTATAAATTATTTAAATATTGAGATTCTAAATCCATTGTGTTTTTAAATTAATTGTCCCATTTTTGTTTAGCTCAAATTCATTAAAGCCAATTCTTGTTTCTTGGGTAAATTGTAAGGCGGTAGAGGGGCATGAGATGATTTTTTTTCCAAGTCGAGAAAATTCACTCGCTTCATGTGCATGGCCAAATACAATGCCACGTATTTTAGAGTGTTTGTCTATTACTTTAAATAAATCTTGAGGGTTTTCAAGTGATAATTTGTCATCCCAGCTGCTATTCATAGGCACAATGGGATGGTGTAAAACCACCATAACATGCTCTGCATTAGAATTTAAACAAGCATCATCAAGCTCTAATAAAGCAGCTTCACTCGCTAAGCCACTAGTTTTTCCAGTTTGTACTGAGTCAATATGAATAATTTCCCAATTATCCAATCTAAAACTTTTAAATAAGTTTTCTTTAAAAACTTGCTCTAGATTTTTTGCATCGTCATGATTGCCCTTAATAACAAAAATTGGCTGCTCAATAGGTGAAAGTATCTTTTTCAAAATTTGATAAGAATTTAGAGTGCCATGATGAGTTAAATCGCCACTAATTAATAACGCATCAGACTTAACAGTTTGAATACGTTTAATAACAGATCCAAGATTTTTTTGAGAATCAACTCCCATGGCTAAGCGCTGATCATCAATATGACAATCACTAATTTGAATAAGTTTAGGCACGTTGGATAAAAGATACTCGTGAACTTACACCCGTTAGAAGTTCATAGCTAATGGTATCACTATAAGAGGCAACAGTTTCAACTCGAAGGTTGCTATCACCCCACAAGATAGCGATATCGCCAACACTCACCTCTAAATCTCCAATATTGACACAAATAAGATCCATGGATACGCGTCCTGCCAATGTGCATAGAGTGTTGTTAATTAATACTGGCGTGCCACTTTTAGCATGACGAGGGTAGCCATCACCATAGCCAATACCAATGGTAACTATACGTGAGTCTTTTTTGGCTGTCCAAGTTGCGCCATATCCAACACTCTCCCCAGCTTTAATTGTCTTCAAACTAAGAATGGGAGCAGATAGCTCCATGGCAGGCATTAGTTGTTCATTAATGTTTGAAAATGGTGAAGAGCCATAAAGCATAATGCCGGGGCGTACATAGTCAAAGTGAGATTTATCTATGCTCATGATCGCTGCTGAATTTGCCATAGAGCGAGAATAGTGCTGAATATTAAGCTTACTAAAGGCATCAAATTGTTGAGAATTTTTAATATGTCCAGGCTCATCAGCACAAGAAAAATGAGTCATGATGCATTCAATATGAATATTTGAATTATTTTTTAGCTGATTCAAAGTCTGATCTAATTGGTCAATTGGAAGGCCTAATCGGTGCATACCCGTATCAACTTTAATCCATAGCTTGATGGGATCTTTAGCGTTATTTATAACTGCTAGCTGTGATAAGTCATGAAAAACAAGATGGCAATTCAGCTTAATAGCTTCTTGCAAGTCAGTTTCATTAAAAATACCAGGTAATAACAAGATAGGTTTATTGGTTAGCTTTCTAAGTGAGCGTACTTCACTAAGCTCACTCACTGCAAGTATATCAGCTTGCATTAAAGGCTTTACTAAATCAAGATGATGGCCATAAGCGTTTGACTTAACCATGCTAATAATTTTTGAGTTAGGCGCATATGAGCGAACAACCGACAAGTTGTGAGCAAGTGCTGATTGTGAAATAGCTGCTACAGCGTGCATAAAAAGCTAGAAAGGCTCTTGGTCAAAGTTAGATAAATTGTTGTTGTAAGCCGTGTCTATTTGGTCATCAGGCATTCCTTGAAACTGATCTTCATTGGCTAGATTTTCAAAGCGTGCATATTCACCAATAAAGGCAAGTTTAAGCCTGCCAGTTGAACCATTTCTGTGTTTTGCAATTTGTAGATCTGCCTTGCCAATTTCTTCAGGGTTTGAGTATGAATCATCATGATATTGCTGATCACGATAAATGAAAGCAATAATATCTGCATCCTGCTCAATAGAACCAGATTCACGTAAATCAGACATCTGTGGCATACGACCTTTGCCTGCTTTAGGGCGAGATTCCACACCACGGTTGAGCTGAGATAATGCAATAACAGGCACGTTAATTTCTTTAGCTAGCGCCTTAAGAGATCGAGAAATTTCTGAAATTTCCTGTACACGGTTGTCACCTCTTCCATGCACAACCATTAGTTGCAAGTAGTCCACCATAATAAGTGCTAAATCAGGATATTGGCGTTTAAGGCGACGACATTTTGCACGAATTTCGGTTGGGGTGATAGAAGGTGTTTCATCAATTAAAACAGTTGATTTTTCTAACGCTAAAACCGCATGATTAAAACTATTCCAATCCGTTTCAGTCATGGTGTCTTTAAGGTTTTCACCTTTAATATGGCCAAAAGAAGTAATCATTCGCATCACTAGAGCTTCTGTCGGCATCTCCAAGCTAAAAACTGCCACAGGTTTAGGCTTTTTAGCAGTAATAGCAACATGCTCAACAATGTTCATTGAAAAGGCAGTTTTACCCATGGAAGGGCGACCAGCAACAATAATAAGATCACCATTTTGAAGTCCTGAGGTGAGTTTGTCTAGCTCGCTAAAGCCAGTTTCCAAACCGGTAACACCTTCAGTTTCTTGCATTTCGTGAACGCGATTAACAACATCTTTGATAATATCTTTAACGTTAACAATATCTTTTTTGCCACGAGTTACTTGCTCGGCAATTTCAAAAATTTTCTTTTCAGAAAGATCGATAAGTTGCTGAACTTCCATCTCTTTTGGATTATAGGCAGTATCTGCAATTTCATGACTGGCAACAATAAGTTGACGATAGACGCTTAGCTCACGAACATGTTTGGCATAAGCTTCAATGTTTGAAATACTGGGTGTGTTTTCAGCAATTTGCGCCAAATAAACAAAACCACCAATGGTTTCCTCATTGCCTGTTTTTTTAACATGCTCTTTAACAGTAAGAATATCTGCTGGACGATCATGATGCATTAGAGTGGAGATTGCCTCAAAGATAATTCGATGAGAGGCATTATAAAAATCAACCTCAGTCAAAATGTCTGCAACTTGATCCCAAGCATCATTATGCAACAGTAGGCCGCCTAAAACAGCCTGTTCTGAATCAAGTGAGTTAGGTGGAATTTTT
>CAYYGB010000010.1:0-13064 GCA_964471285.1 uncultured Candidatus Thioglobus sp. | reverse complement strand
TAACACCGCCAACAAAGTCGATATCGTTGACACGATCAAAGCCATAAAGTGATTCTAAGACATATTTACTACGATGAAATTTCTTTTGAATCCAGTCTGCCCATTGCGATCTATAAAGTGTCAACACCCAAGCACTGGCAATACCAGCCACCATCATCCAGAAAGGTAGCGTTTGTAATGCATGAGGAATCATTGCGTTAGCGCCATGAAAATTAGCCTCAAGACTTGCCATAGAAGTATGATTTGCAGCCACTGTAATGGCGTTATCGAGCCAGCCATTAAACAGCATCGGGTCAATAGTAAGATAACCGATCACCGCAGATGGAATGGCCAATGCGACTAGTGGCAAAGTAATACTGATGGATGACTCTTTAACGTGTGATGCGGTGTGCTCGTCCATTCTTGATTCGCCATGAAAGACCAAAAAGAACATTCTAAGTGAATAGAAAGCTGTAATAAAGACACCAATAACCACGGCGACATAAACCCAATCAGAAAATGGCAATTGGGAGAAATGCACCGCTTCAATGATCATATCTTTTGAATAAAAACCTGCAAAGCCTGGGAAGCCAATAAGTGCCAATGTACCAACTAATGAAGTCCAATAAGTGATCGGCATTTTTTTGCGCAGACCACCCATTTCACGAATATCTTGTTTGTGGTGTAGGGCCACAATAACAGAACCCGCTGCTAAGAAAAGTAGCGCCTTAAAGAAAGCGTGAGTCATTAAGTGAAAAATAGCCACTGAGTATGCGCTCACACCTAATGCTACCGTCATGTAGCCAAGTTGTGAAAGTGTTGAATAAGCCACTACTTTTTTAATATCGTTTTGCACGATGCCTAATAAACCCATAAATAAGGCGGTAATCGCACCCACTACCATGACCACTATTAGCGCTGTTTCACTAAGCTCAAACATTGGCGACATGCGTGATACCATAAAGATACCAGCTGTTACCATAGTAGCAGCATGGATCAATGCTGAGATTGGTGTTGGACCTTCCATTGACCCTGGCAACCAAACGTGAAGTGGCACTTGGGCAGATTTACCCATGGCACCAATGAATAATAAAATACAAATAACAGTGATAACGCTGGTGCCGTCAAGCATAGTTACGCCAGTGACGTTACCGAGGTTTGCAAATACTTCAACATAATCTAGCGAGCCAAAATACATAAGCACCAAAGCAATACCTAGTAAAAAGCCAAAATCGCCTACACGATTAACTAAAAAAGCTTTCAGGTTTGCTTCAACAGCACTTTCTTTATGATGCCAAAAACCAATTAACAGGTATGAGACCAAACCAACCGCTTCCCAACCAAAGAATAGCTGCATGAAATTGTTACTCATCACCAGCATAAACATAGAGAAAGTGAATAGCGAAATATAGCTAAAAAACTTAGTGTAGCCGGCGTCATCATGCATATAACCAATCGTATAAATATGCACCATAAGTGATACGAACGACACCACCACAAGCATGATGGCGGTTAAGTTGTCGATTAAAAATCCGACGCTGACATTAAGATCGCCAATTTGCATCCAGGTGTAAAGGTTTTGGTTAAAAACTTCACCACCTTCTAGTACATGATGATTGAAGACATAAAAAGATAGAACAGTGGATATTAGCACACCCGCAATGGTTATAACATTGGTTGCCATTCTGCCAAGTAACGAGCCAAAAAATCCGGCAAAGATCGCTCCTACCAAAGGCGCCAAAGCAATTGTTAAATATATTTGCTCCATCATTACCCCTTTAAGCTGTTAGTGACGTCAACATCGATCGACCCGCGCACTCTAAATAAGAGTGTCAAGATGGCCAATCCAATGGCTACTTCTGCAGCAGCAACAGTCAAGATGAAAAATACAAATATCTGGCCCGCTTCATTGCCCAGAAAATGAGAAAAAGCAATAAAATTCGTATTAACCGCCGCCAAAATAAGCTCTACACACATCAATAAAGTAATGATATTAGTACGGTTAACAAAAATACCTACTAAGCCAATACAGAAAATAACACTGCTTAAAATTAAGTAATCACTCAAACTAACCATTACTTATTCTCCTTAGACGGTGAGGTGATTGATACAATTCGCACTCTATCTTTTGCTCTCACATTAACCTGCTCAGAAATAGATTGCTTCTTACGGTTGATTTCTTTTTTATGTACCAAAGTGATAGCAGCAATAATGGCAATTAACAGTAATACTGCAGCCAGTTCAAATGGATAAACATAGGTTGTATAAAGTTGCAAAGCCAACTCAGTAATATTACTATAATCTGCGCCATGTCTTATAGGTGCAGGCATAACATCTAATCCGAATTGAGCATTACCAAGCACTAGCGTCATTTCAGCAATAATGATTAACGCGACAATCAGTCCAAGTGGCAAATAACCAGCAAACTTAGCGCGCAGTGTTGACTTGTCAATATTAAGCATTTTAATAACGAACAAGAACAGCACCATAACAGCGCCCACGTAAACAAGGATCAAAGTAATGGCTAAAAATTCAGCCTCTAGTAGAATCCAAATACTGGCGGCTGAAAAGAAACTCAGCACCAAAAATAGCACCGCTTTTGCCGCGTTACGAGAGAATATCATGGCTAGCGAGGAAGCTATAAACCAAAATGATAAAATATAGAAAATTATTTGTTCAGAACCCATTTATTTTTATCCTTATCGATATTTCGAATCTTCAGATCTTGCTTGGCTAATGCTTTCTTCGTTATCATCGCCTACTTTTAGCAATCGATCCTTGGTCATAATACTGCCATCTCTTGACTCAAATGCATATTCAAATATCTGCGTTTCAACAATCGCATCCACTGGACACGCTTCCTCACAAAATCCACAAAAAATACACTTGAATAAATCAATGTCGTATTGAGTGGTGCGCCTGGTTCCGTCATCACGCATTTCAGATTCAATAGTGATCGCATTCGCCGGACAAACCGCTTCACACAGCTTACAAGCGATGCAGCGCTCTTCTCCATTTGGATAGCGACGCAATGCATGCAATCCTCTAAATCTTGGAGAAATTGGTGTTTTCTCTTCAGGATACTGTACGGTAATTTTGGTATTAAAAAGCTCTTTGCCGGTAATTTTCATGCCCGAGCGAAGCTCGCTTAGGCTTAGGCTTTTTAATATTTTTTTTAGTCTATTAATCATCTCTTAACCTTTTATGGAAACCATGGTCCAATGTGAAGTTGTGTCATTAGTGCGACTACAAAAATCCAAAGAATGGTGATCGGTAAAAACACCTTCCAACTCAGACGCATAATTTGATCATATCTAAAGCGCGGAAAAGTTGCCCTCACCCATAAATACAAGAACATAAAGAATGTTGATTTGGCTAATAGCCAGATAATGCCTGGCACCCAAGCAAACCCAGCTTCAAGATATGCAATGCCTTCAAATGGAGAATGCCAGCCGCCAAAAAATAGAACCACTGCCAGCACTGCCATCAGAATCATGTTGGCATACTCTGCTAAGAAAAATACAGCAAATGTCATGCCCGAATATTCAACATGGGTTCCACCTACGATTTCTGATTCACCCTCTACTACGTCAAAAGGTGCGCGATTGGTTTCGACCAACGCAGAGATGAAAAAGATAATCATCATTGGGAATAAAGGAATAAAGTACCAATTTATAATGCCGCCTTGTTGGTCGGCCACAATGGTATTAAGATTAACACTGCCTGCAATCATCACAACCGTTACCAAAGCAAAGCCAATCACGATTTCATAAGACACTAACAATGAGGCACTTCGAAGTGCACCTAACAAAGGATACTTTGAGTTAGACGCCCAACCAGCCAAGATGATGCCGTAAACGCCAATTGAGCCGATCGCTAAAACATACAACAAGCTTACATCTAAATTAGTGACGTAAATACCTTCGTCAAAAGGGATAACTGCCCATACAGCAATCGCTGGTGCAATCGCTAAAATAGGAGCAAGTAAAAATAAATAAATATTAGCTTTACTTGGGAAAATAATTTCCTTAGTCATAAGCTTTAAGGCATCCGCAATTGGTTGCAACCAACCCTTAGGGCCAACACGATTGGGGCCAATTCTTAACTGCATATAGCCAATAACTTTACGCTCTGCATAAGTAAAGTAAGCAACGGTTAGTAGCAGTGGCATAATCAGAGCCATTGCTTTAATTAGAATAATGACAATCGCGGCGATATTACCGTTAAACCAAGGCAACAGTTCATTCACCAATATAACGAAAGATTGCCAAATTTCCATCATGACGCTCTCCCCATGTCGGTCGCTTGATTACTACTAACAAAGACACATCGATCGGCAACAGAGTTGCTAACAACTACTGGAACTCCTAAATAAGTATTACCACATTCTAGTGATAATTCTTTTGCAGTAGCCGTGTTCATTGAGGCTGAATTAGTTTGTCCAATTTTGCTACTACTTAATGATTTAGCATGTCTTAACAAAGCATCTGAATGATAGGCAGAGTGCGTCCAAATTGTTTCAATAGTGGATGACTTATCTCCCAAGTCTATTGGTGCATCATGATTATGCTCATGAATTTTTTGATGTGTAAGCTCTTCTGATACCTGGGTAACATTTTCATAGTGAAAGCCTGGAAGCTCTAATAAGTCAGCCAATACCTTTAAAATTTTCCAAGCTGGCTTAGCTTCTTCTGGCGCCTTAACAGCTGCTGCAAACGATTGCATATCATGGTTGATATTAACATGGCTACCTGATGTCTCATACATCGCTGCCATTGGCAATAAAACATCAGAGTATTGAGACACTAACTCATTATTAAAACTATTTAAGGACACTACAAATACATCTTCTTTTGATAACGCTTCGACAGCCGAGTTTGAATGATGAAAATCGTATTCAGGATATATATCTAACAGTAAAAAGGCGCTCATATCTGCTGACAGCATTTCATTGGTATTCATGCCTTTACTCGTCGGTAAAAAATGGGCATATTGCGCGCCAAGAGTATTGGCACTACTAGTTGTATTTAGTGTTTTACCATTAACTTGTTTGGAGATTTCAGCCACCAGCTGAGCAATGCTAGCAGCTTGAGTGTTGTTAATAATGTGCTCACCTAGAACTATCACTGAGCACTCAGAGTTTCGTAATTTATCCGCTAAGTTAATCGACAACTCACTAGGATTAACCTTAGCTAAGTACGTTGGAATCTCTGCAGACTTTTTCTCTAAAATAACTTTTAGCACACCCGCTAATATCGTCGCAATTTCATTAGGTGCAACGGTTGAATGATTGGTTTTATGGTTGTAATCAAATGCCTTAACATTTAATGCAGAGATAGTGGCACCGGCTAATTGGGCCTTGCGTAATCTGTGGTTAATCATTGGTTGCTCTAGACGCAAATTCGCACCAATAACCAGTGCCTGATCGACACACTCTAGATCACTCAACTTAATATTAGAATCTAGGTGTATTGGATTATCTAGATTGTTAACATTCAAACGATAGTCTATATTCTCACAACCTATTTCTCGAAGCAGTTTTTGCATCAAATAAAATTCTTCAGTAGTTGCCGTACTTGAAGCTAAGCCACCTAATTTGTGTGCTTTTCGGCTGTTTAATACATTTTTATTTAAACCTTTAACGGCAAAATCTAATGCCACATCCCATTCAACTTCTTTCCATTGTCCAGCTACTTTAATTTGCGGCAATAAGAGTCTGTTTTCGTGTGAAAGTCCTTCATAAGAAAAGCGATCTCTGTCTGAAATCCAAGTTTCATTGATCAATTCATTGTCACCTGAAACAACACGTTTAACTAGGCCCTTATAGGTTTGTGCGTATAGGTTTGAACCGACTAAATCATGGCGAGCAATACTATCTGCTGAAGCCATTTGCCAAGATCTTAACTCGTATCTAAATGGTTTAGAGGTTAAAGCGCCTACCGGACAAACGTCAATCATGTTTCCAGATAGTTCAGAAGTAATACCTTCTGCTAAAAATGGCTCAATCTTTAAATCCTCGCCTCGGCCTGTGCCACCCATTTCCATAATACCGGCAATCTCACTACCAAATCGAACACAGCGGGTACAGTGAATACAGCGGGTCATGTCTGTTTGGATTAATGGCCCAATATCGCTAGGAGCGACAACACGTTTACCTTCGCTAAAACGAGAGACGTCAGATCCATATTCAACCGCAACATCTTGCAATTCACACTCACCACCTTGGTCACAAATTGGACAATCTAGCGGATGATTAATTAACAAAAATTCCATCACTGCTTTTTGAGAAGCTTTGGCTTTTTCGTTTTGTGTGTGGATCTTCATGCCATCAGAAACAGGGGTTGAACAGGCAGTTTGTGGCTTTGGAACGCCCTCTATATCGACCAAGCACATGCGACAAGAAGTTGAGACTGATAATTTTTTATGATAGCAAAATCTTGGAACACTAATACCTTCTCTATCAGTAATAGTAATTAGTCGTTCACCTGCTTTCGCATTAACGATATTGCCATCAATTTCAATAGTAATACTGGCCATTATTTCTCCACCATGCTTTTTCCATGTTCAATATAGTATTCAAACTCTTCACGGAAATTTCTCAAGAAACTTTCAACTGGCATCGCTGCAGCATCACCCAGGGCGCAAATCGTATTGCCCATAATTTTTTCTTGCACACTCATGAGTAAATCAATATCTTCAGCTTTACCTTTGCCGTCCATAATGCGTTTTAGGACTCGGTATAACCAACCTGTACCTTCGCGACAAGGGGTACATTGTCCGCAAGATTCATCATAATAAAAGTGCGCCAAACGCGTCAATGCTTTAACCATACAGGTTGACTCGTCCATAATAATCACAGAACCTGCACCAAGCATTGAGCCTGCTTTATCAATACCGTCATAATCCATGGTCATACCCATGGCAGCTTCTGCTGTTAAAACAGGGGTAGAAGATCCACCAGGAATGACCGCTTTAAGTTTTGCGCCATTGCGCATACCGCCCGCAAGCTCTAATAGCTCTGGAAATGGCATACCCATAGATACTTCAAAATTAGCTGGATTATTAACATGTCCAGACACTGAGAATAATTTGGTACCACCAGAATTCTCTACACCCAGATCAGCAAACCACTGGCCGCCTTTAGCCATAATATCTGGCACAGAGGCGAAGCTTTCAGTGTTGTTAATGGTGGTTGGTCTACCATATAGGCCAACATTCGCAGGGAATGGTGGTTTAAATCTTGGCTGGCCTTTCTTGCCTTCAAGTGACTCTAATAAGGCCGTCTCTTCACCAACAATATAAGCGCCTGCACCTAGGTGAGAATACAGATCAAAACTGACTTTTGAACCATCAATATTTTTACCTAATAAACCAGCTGCATAAGCTTCTTTAAGAGCGCCTTCAAATCGGTTAAACGGCTCCATAAATTCACCACGGATATAGTTATAGCCAATGGTTGCATTCATCACGAAGCTACCAATCGCCATACCTTCAATGACTGAATGTGGGTTAAATCGCAAAATATCGCGATCTTTACAAGTACCTGGTTCACCTTCATCTGAATTGCAAATGACGTATTTTTGCCCTTTCGCGTTGCGCGGCATAAAACTCCATTTCAACCCTGTTGGAAAACCTGCACCACCACGACCCCTAAGGCCTGAAGTTTTTAATTCGTTAATAATTTGATCAGGTGTATATTCACCTTTAAGAATTTTGCGCCACGTGCTGTAACCGCCACTAGCTTCATAAGTTTCTAGCGACCAACATTGGTCTTTATCTATGTTTTTAAAACAAACTTCATTCATTTTAAACCATCCACAATGTCATCGATTTTGTCAGCCGTTAAATGTTCATAGTACTGATCATCAATTTGGAACATAGGTGCGCCTACGCAAGCACCTAAACACTCTACTTTTTTCACGCTAATTAAGCCATCTTTTGTCACTTCGCCGGTTTTAACGCCTAATTTAGTTTCAAGATGAGTAATTAAATCATCAGCGCCATTCAACATGCACGAAATATTGTGACAAAATCGAATAATATGTTTGCCCACAGGCTTATGATTATAATTTTCATAAAATGTAGCCACTTCAGCAGCAGCAATACCCGGCATATCTAAATAATCAGCCACAGCTTGGATTGCTTCTGATGTTAGCTGGTTGTCATTTTCTGCTTGGACCAATTTTAAAGCTTCCATCACTGCAGAGCTTTGCTTGCCTTGTGGATATTTTTCAATCCAGCTATCTATTTGTTTTTTTGCGCTATCTGAGATTATCATTATCTGTCAATTTCTCCAAAAACAATATCCTGCGTTCCAATAATAGTAACCACATCCGATAGCATATGCCCTTTCGTCATTTCATTCATAGAAGCTAAATGTGCAAAACCAGGTGCTCTAATCTTAACGCGATAAGGTTTGTTTGCGCCATCAGAGATTAGATAAATACCGAACTCGCCTTTAGGATGCTCAATGGCTTTGTAAACTTCGCCTTCAGGTAGTGAATAACCTTCAGTGAATAATTTAAAGTGATGAATTAAAGATTCCATATCATCTTTCATGTCAGTGCGCTTAGGTGGTGTGACTTTTTTATCGTCGCTCATCACCGGACCAGGGTTTGCTTTTAGCCATGAGACACATTGGCCAATAATTTTATTAGATTGGCGCAATTCTTCCATACGAACTAAGTAACGATCATAACTATCGCCGGTTACACCTATCGGAATATCAAATTCTAATTTATCATAAACAGCATAAGGTTGATTTTTTCTCAAATCCCAAGCCACGCCAGATCCTCTTAACATAGGACCAGTAAAACCTAATTGCTTGGCGCGCTTAGCACTAACAATACCAATATTTACTAAGCGCTGTTTCCAAATTCTATTTTCAGTCAATAAGTCGTCATACTGCTTGATATGGCGTGGAAATTCTTTTACAAAATCATCAATAAAGTCAAGCAGTGATCCTTGACGATTTTCGTTCATTGCTGTTATTTCTTTGTCACTACGAGAATCTGTTTTTAGATATTTTGGCATGCGATCTGGTAGATCACGATATACGCCACCTGGGCGATAGTAAGTTGCATGCATGCGCGAGCCTGAAACCGCCTCATAACAATCAATCAATTTTTCGCGCTCACGAAAAGCGTATAGGAAAATACTCATTGCACCAACATCTAGTGCATGCGTCCCTAGCCACATTAAGTGGTTAAGAATTCGGGTAATCTCATCAAACATAACGCGAATATATTGAGCGCGTTCTGGTACCTCAAGCTCAAGCATGGTTTCAATGGCCATCACATATGCATGCTCGTTACACATCATAGAAACATAGTCTAATCGGTCCATATAGCCAATAGATTGGTTGTATGGTTTGGATTCAACAAGTTTTTCAGTACCACGATGAAGCAAGCCAATATGTGGATCAGCACGTTCAATAACTTCACCATCAATCTCTAAAATCAGACGTAATACGCCGTGCGCCGCTGGATGCTGAGGGCCGAAGTTAAGTGTATAGTTACGAATTTCAGCCATGTCTACTTCCTGATTACTTTGGGAACGCTAATGTTAGGTTCGATACTTACTTTTTCGTAAACAACGCGGCCAAGTTCTTCGTCATAGCGCATTTCAACCTCACCAATCAGCGGGAAATCTTTACGCAGTGGGTGGCCAACAAAACCATAGTCCGTCAAAATTCGACGTAGATCAGTATGATTTTCAAACAAAATACCCATTAGGTCGAACGCTTCACGCTCATACCAATCAGCCGATGCCCAAATATCAGTCACTGACTTAATAATTGGCTCAGCCTCATCAACAAATGCTTTCACTCGAATTCGATAATTTTTACTGACAGAAAGTAAATGATAAACCACCGCAAAACGCTGCTGATGCCTATCTTCTCCGCCTTGTGCGCTACGACCTCTAGAATAACCAGAATTACTCGAATCGTGAGCCCATTCTGATTGCCCATAAGTTAAGTAATCAACGCCACATAAATCTACCAAAGTATCAAATGCAAGTTGGTCACGCAGCTTTAGACAAGTGTCAATAATATTAGCACTATCAACGGTCAATGTAAGCTCACCAAATGCTGAAACTAAATTAGCATCTTCAAAAATTTCTTCTAATTGTTCTCTGAATTCTTGCATGATTATGTACGAGCGATAGTATTAGTACGACGAATTTTGTCTTGCAGTTGCATAATGCCGTACAGCAATGCTTCTGCAGTTGGCGGACAACCTGGCACGTAAATATCAACAGGAACAATGCGATCACAACCACGAACCACTGCATAAGAATAATGATAATAACCACCACCATTTGCACACGATCCCATGGAAATAACCCAGCGAGGCTCTGGCATTTGGTCGTAAACTTTGCGTAAGGCAGGCGCCATTTTGTTGGTCAGTGTACCAGCGACAATCATTAAATCTGATTGACGAGGAGTTGGCCTAAAAACAATACCAAAACGATCCAAGTCATAACGTGCAGAACCCGCTTCCATCATTTCTACCGCACAACAAGCTAAGCCAAATGTCATTGGCCACAATGAACCTGTTCTTGCCCAGTTAATGACACTGTCGAGTGAGGTGGTTACAAACCCCTCTTTCATTAATCCTTCAATGGCCATTTTTTATTCCCACTCCAATGCGCCGTTCTTCCATTCGAAAATAAAGCCAACCACTAATAAGAATAAGAAAATGCTAATTGCGATAAACCCAAACCATCCAAGTTGGGATTGCACAACAGCCCATGGGAAAACAAAAGCTACTTCCAGATCAAATAATATGAACAAAATAGCCACTAAATAATAACGCACATTAAAGTACATGCGTGAATCGTCAAAAGCAGGGAACCCACACTCAAACTGGGAATTCTTCTCTTCATCAGGCTTACTTGGGCCTAGCAAATAACCGATTAACATCGGTCCAGCGCCAAATCCAAGTCCCAGCATGATAAATACAACAATAGGTAGATAGTTCTCTAACACCCAGCGCTCCAACGTTAAAATTTCAATCTAAATATTATATCTAATTTGGCTGTGCTATCTATCAATAACGACAAATACATTCAAGCATAAATTTTATGGATTTAACTGCGTTCCACCAACGGTTAGCTCATCAATTTTAAGGCTTGGCTGTCCGACACCAACAGGCACAGATTGCCCGTCTTTGCCACAAACACCAATACCACCATCCAGCTTTAAGTCATTTGCCACCATGGAGATTTTTTTTAATACCTCATCGCCAGAGCCAATTAATGTGGCACCTTTGATAGGATGAGAGATTTTTCCATTTTTAATTAAGTACGCTTCGTTCGCACTAAATACAAATTTACCGGACGTAATATCAACTTGGCCGCCGTCAAAATTAAGGGCATAAATGCCATCATCAACAGAAGCAATCATGTCGTCAAGATTATCAGCGCCATTAAGCATGTAAGTATTGGTCATTCGAGGCATGGGCATATGGGCATACGATTCACGTCGGCCATTACCGGTTGATTCAACCCCCATCAGTTTGGCGTTCATTTTGTCAAACAAATAACCTTTAAGTATGCCGTTTTCAATCAGTGTTGTGTTTTGGGTTGGTACACCTTCATCATCTACCGTTAAACTGCCGCGCCTGTTGGCCAATGTGCCATTATCAACAATACTACATTTTGAACTGGCAACTTGTTCGCCAATTCTATCGGTGAAAACCGAAGAACCTTTGCGGTTAAAATCGCCTTCTAGGCCGTGACCAATGGCTTCATGCAACAAAACACCAGGCCAACCCGGGCCCAAAATAACAGGCATATTGCCTGCCGGAGCACCCTTAGATTCTAGTGCCACTAATGCTTGTCTGATTGCTTCAGCAACATAAATTTCATCTAGATTATGGTCAATAAAATAACGATAATCATAGCGACCACCGCCACCACTAGATGCTGATTCAATACGGCCATTATGCTCAACAATCACACTCACGCTAACGCGAACCATAGGACGATAATCTTTTTGATAAACACCGTCACTTGAGGCAATTAGCACTTCAGAATAAGCACCAGAAATAGACGCACTGACTTGCTTTACTTTTGGCTCTTTTCTAGCCAGCATGTCAATACGATTCAAAAAATCTACTTTTTCTTTAGAGCTTAAACTGCCCAATGGGTTTAGGCCACTATATTTAGCTATTTCAGGCACCGATTGAAAAGTCTGCATTTGCACAGGTGTTTTGCTAGCGCTAATTCCTTTGGCAAAGCTAATGGCTTTATTAATAGCGTCTATATTTAAATCATCTGAATAAGCAAAGCCGGTTTGTTCGCCATTAACACTGCGAGCACCCACGCCATGGCTAATATCATAAGTACCTGATTTAACAATACTTTCTTCTAAAAACCACGATTCAGCAACCGAATACTGAAAATACAAATCAGCATAATCAGGGGTTTTGTCTGACAAAGACGATAATAATGAATAGATTTTTTCTTGATTTAGATGGTGATCATCTAGTAATTGTTCGATCATAAAATGCTTGATATGTTTTCAATAGTGGGTTCATCCCACGGGCCTATAATTTTATATTTAAATTCTACAACTTGATCAACAATCTTATTAATCAATTTGCCTTCAAACAAACTCTCATCCACTAGCCACACACCCAGTCCAATCAATCCACCACCTGCAAGATAAGTAGCTGCTGGCACTGCATCTCCAAAAGCTGGAATTACTTTCGCTTCAATGTCATACACTTGATCTACAATATTACTTTGTCCAGTCAGGGTGATGTCACTAGAACTAGAGCTGAGCTTAAAGCTGTTGATTTTAGCGATTGAATCTTGCAAGGTAATTTGCGCATCAATGTTGTCATAAGTAAAGCCCTTATCTGTCAGATCTTTCACATCAAGCTTTAATCGCTTAGCAGCAGATTTAATATTCAGCAAAGACAAAACTCGGCCAATATTAGGATCTTGGTTAGTGAATACACCTTGTTTTATATTCATATTAGCAATACCGCTAATCTCTTTTATATTCATATTCCAAGGTGCACAATCACAAAATAGACGAATGTCAAAGTCAAACTTGCCGCCATTGACTTTTTCTT
>CAYYGB010000009.1:0-13182 GCA_964471285.1 uncultured Candidatus Thioglobus sp. | reverse complement strand
GTAATCGACGTGGAATTCCCACGTGATTCTGTGCCAAAAGTATATGACGCACTAACTGTAGACGCTAAGGGCACAACCCTAGAAGTTCAACAGCAGTTGGGTGACGGCGTAGTACGCACTATCGCCATGGGCCAGACCGAAGGTCTAAGCCGTGGTCTAGACGTATCTAACACCGGTGGCGCCATCAAAGTGCCAGTGGGTACAGCCACTCTTGGCCGTATCATGGACGTATTGGGTAATCCAATCGACCAGTGTGGCCCTATTGGTGAAGAAATTCGTATGCCAATTCACCGTAAGGCTCCGTCTTACGCTGAGCAGTCAGCTAGTAATGAATTGCTAGAGACTGGCATCAAAGTAATCGACTTGGTTTGTCCTTTCGCTAAAGGCGGTAAGGTTGGACTATTCGGCGGCGCCGGCGTAGGCAAAACCGTAAACATGATGGAGCTTATCCGTAACATCGCTATCGAGCACAGTGGTTACTCTGTGTTTGCAGGTGTTGGTGAGCGTACTCGTGAAGGTAACGATTTCTACCACGAAATGAAAGAATCAAATGTATTAGATAAAGTATCACTAGTTTACGGTCAAATGAACGAGCCTCCGGGAAACAGATTACGTGTTGCACTAACAGGCCTTACTATGGCTGAGTATTTCCGTGACGAAGGCCGTGATGTATTATTATTTATTGATAACATTTACCGTTACACATTAGCAGGTACAGAAGTATCAGCTCTATTAGGTCGTATGCCGTCAGCGGTAGGTTACCAGCCAACGCTAGCTTCAGAAATGGGCGCATTACAAGAGCGTATTACTTCTACTAAGAAGGGCTCAATTACTTCAATTCAAGCAGTATATGTACCAGCCGATGACTTAACTGACCCTTCTCCAGCAACAACATTTGCTCACTTAGATGCAACTGTAGTATTGTCGCGTCAAGTAGCTGAGTTAGGTATTTACCCTGCGGTAGATCCTCTTGACTCTACTTCACGCCAGCTGGATCCATTAATTGTTGGCCAAGAGCATTATGATATTGCTCGTGGTGTTCAAGGTGTTCTACAGCGCTATAAAGAATTAAAAGATATTATTGCTATTTTGGGTATGGATGAATTATCTGAAGAAGATAAGCAGTCCGTATCTCGTGCACGTAAAGTGCAGCGTTTCTTATCTCAACCTTTCTTTGTTGCAGAAGTATTTACTGGTTCGCCTGGAAAGTATGTATCACTTAAAGATACCCTTTCAGGTTTCCAGGCGATTATTAATGGTGACTTAGATGATATTCCTGAGCAGGCATTTTATATGACTGGCTCTATTGAAGAAGTTCGTGAGAGAGCTGCGGAGAGTGCGTAAATGTCAGTGATTCGTGTTGATATCGTTAGCGCTACCGAATCTCTTTATTCGGGTGAAGCTAAGTGTGTGTTTGCGCCTGGTACTAATGGCGAGCTAGGAATTTATCCTCAGCATTTACCGCTACTATCAACGCTTCGCCCTGGTGAAGTTCGTGTCGAAACTGAAAAAGGCATTGAATCCATTTACGTGTCTGGCGGCATTGTTGAAATTCAACCAACCGTTGTCACTATCTTTTCAGATACAGCTATTCGTGCCCATGATTTAGATGAGTCTAAAGCGTTAGAAGCGAAGCAAAGAGCAGAAGAAATGATGGCAAATGTAGATACTGACCAAGATATTTCTTCAACACAAGCAGCTTTAGCTGAGTCTATGGCTCAATTACAAATGATCTCTAAGATGAGAGGTAAGAAAATTTAAAGACAAATGTCTTTGAAATTAACAACCTTATTGTTTTCGATCTTAACGCCTTCTTCTTGAAGGCGTTTTTGTTTTAGGCTTGATCCAAAAGCATAATCACCCAACTCACCATTAGACTTAACAACACGATGACAAGGTACCTCAGGTGCATTAGGATTCTTGTTCATCGCTGAACCGACAGCCCTGTAAGCCTTTGGATGATTAATGAGTTTTGCAAGACGGGCATATGTAATAACCGAACCTGCAGGGACGTGATGTTTTAGTGTGTCATAGCAGAGTTTTTGAAACTCAGTCATACCAAATAGACACTCATAGCTGAGTCATAATTATCTTGTGCTTTTAGAATAAAGTCACAAGCCTCTCTAACCGCGCCATGACCGCCCTTTTTATCAGTAATCAAACAGGCGTTATCTTTGACAAGATCATGGGCATTGGCAACTGCAATAGGAAGTCCCACGTTACGCATGACAGGAAGGTCAATGACGTCGTCTCCCATATAGGCCACTTGATCAGAATTTAAAGATAGCTTTTCTAGTAGCTCATTAAAGGCAATTAATTTATCATTTTGACCTTGGTAGAAATGCTCAATGCCTAGGTTTTTCATTCTATGTGCTACATTGGGTGTATCTCTAGCGCTAATGACCGCTGGCTCAACACCATTTTGTTTTAGGAGTTTAATGCCTAATCCATCTAATGAGTTAAAGCGTTTAAGTTCAATACCCTCGTCTGAAAAATACAATCCACCATCGGTTAGAACGCCATCGACATCAAAAATAATAAGTTTGATATTTTTAGCTCTAAGATAAGCTTTATTTAATAATTTCATGTTAATTTACTCCATTCAAATGCAGGGCCAGGGTCTGTTTTACGACCTGGTGAAATTTCATTATGCCCCCTGATATCGGTGATGGGATAGTGAGATTTTAATATTGATAATACTAGATTTAATGACGTATATTGTGGCGTTTCATAGGCACTATCATCAGTGCCTTCTAATTCGATGCCAATTGAATAATTGTTACAGTCCTCAACTTGATTAAAACTTGATTGACCAGCATGCCAAGCACGCTGATTAAAATCTACAAACTGCACAATACTGCCATCTCGTTTAATGAGTAAGTGAGCTGAAACTTTAACGTCTTCCAGTGTCTTGAAATATTTGTGCTTATTAGTTTGTAACTTATTTGTAAAGAAATCTTCAATATAAGTATTTCCAAATTCACCAGGTGGCAGTGAAATGTTGTGAATAACAACTAGGGTGATTTCAATTTTGTCCGGCCTTTGATTATAATTGTCAGAGGGTATTTTTTTTGCAATATCCAATCGATGATCTGTAATCATAACTCTGATTGTACTCGATTAAAATAACGACCTCTAAGCATTAGTCTGGGTGTATCTTGCTGATCTACAAAGGTAGAGCGCTTATGTAAGACATTGTTACACAGTAGTCCTTGGTTGGCTGTCATGGTGTGAGTGAAATGATAGGGTGTATTGCTTGCTAGAAACTGATCTAGAATTTCAACCGCTTGTTTGATTTCATCAGAATCATAAAAGTCAATATTTTTCTTTCTTTGGGTGTAGCGCATGTAAAGCTGGCTCGTCATTTCATCCATGAAAAAAATAGGCCCAATAGAGGTCTTACGACGTATTTGACCATCTACCTTGTGAGCCGGTATGCTCATGGCCTGAGCATGGGTAAGTGCTGTTGTAATATCTGGATTTTCCTCTCTCAAAAGCAGGTAAGCCATTTGTGGGTCAATCCACTGATTTTCTCCACCTTGTTGAGCTGGGTTTACACAAAATAAAGAAAATGCTCTAATTCTATCTTCAGGGGCGTTATAGTAGCCATCCGTATGCCAACCAATAGCACGATCTGTATAAGGAATAAATTCAGCTTGGTCCTGCTGGTCACTCTGAGTAATATGAGCCAAGCCCTGGCCTTTAACATATAAATGTTGATCGAACGCTTTCAGGCCAAATTGCTGATTAAAACTAACAATACTAGATTCGTAGTCTTGTTGAGCGGGCGTAGAAAATAACGCAAAGTTATTAACACGACATAAGTGAGCGATTTTATTTTTTTCAGCTTTTGACAGTTGAGTAGGCTTTTTGACTTCTATTAAACAGTTTTCAATATCAGTCTGAACATTGGCAAGTTTTTCATCTCGCCAAAATTGGTAGTCGTCTGATGAGGTGACTACATTAGCCATTAATGCGCTTATTGATAAACCACTGTTGTGCAATTGACAAGATGTTGTTAGCTACCCAGTAAAGTACCAATCCTGATGGGAACCATAAGAAGAAAACAGTAAAGATAAAGGGTAGGGCCATCATAATCTTGGCTTGCATTGGGTCAGGTGGCGGCGGATTAAGCTTTTGCTGCACAAACATTGACGCACCCATAATGAGTGGCAAAATGTAAAAAGGATCTGGAGCGGCTAAATCAAGCAAATACCAGAAAGGAGTTTGGCGTAACTCAACCATTTCTAACAGTACCCAATAAAGTGAAATGAATACTGGAATCTGAACCAAGATCGGTAAACAACCAGCTGCTGGGTTGATCTTTTCCTTGCGATACAACTCCATGGTCTTTTGACCCATCTTCTCTTTGTTATCGCCATAGGTTTCTTTAAGCTTAGCCAGTCTTGGAGAAAGCTTTCTCATGCCCGCCATAGAGCGGTACGATTTTTCACTAAGTTTGTAGAATACAAGTTTGATCAAAAGGGTCAGGATAAGAATGGCATATCCCCATGAATCTACGTAAGCATAGATCCAATTTAGCACTTCTGATAGTGGCTTGGCAATAATAAATAAAATGCCATAATCAACTGTCTTGTCAAGTCCAGGCGCTAAGTTGCCAATATGAGCTTGCTCTTTAGGGCCAATATATAAAGCATTTTTTCCAAGTGTGGCTGAAGAGCCAGAAGCGACATCTTGGGCAGGGTTAACCACGGTTAGTAAATATTTACCGTCGTTAACCTTGGCAGAATAATTGTGCGTCGCTTCAGCCTCTGGGATCATAGCAACAAAGAAATAGTGCTGGATCATGGCTGACCAACCGCCTTTAGAAGTTGTTTCCGGCTGTTCGTTAAATTCGTCAAATTCTATTTTTTCATAGACTTCTTGATCATCATACTTGGCGCCACCTGTATAGGTTGGCATCATCATGTTAGATTGGTCTAAGGCGTTACGCACTAGTTGCGTATAGCTAGTAATGGCGATATTGTTATTTGAGTTATTGCTAACTTGGTAGTCTATATCAACGAGGTAACTGCCCCTGGTAAAGTGATAGTTTTTAGTAACCACCACGCCATTATCACCCTTCCATATTAATGGCACTACTAGGCTATCTCCCTGCATCTGGTAATTTGTTTGAGCTGAGCTAAACATTGAGTGATGCGTTGGCATTTGCTCGCTTGGTAGCAGGCCACTTTGTGCTTGGAACAGCTCATTAGATGCATCACTTAAAAGCTGAAAGTGTGACTCAGAGCCTAACTCAATCGGGTAATCATTAAGCCATGCATTGGTAATCGTGCCACCTTTGTTGCTGATATCTACTGTCAGAAGATCCGTACTTACAGTGATGAATTGGCCAGTATTAACTATCTTTGTTGTTGGAACATCAAGCGTTGAATTTGTAACAATCGCACTGGGTATGTTTGCATCATTTTTAGCAGGCGAACTTGCAGTGCTTTCAGTTTTTGGCTGATACAATAAACTGCCATTGGCATCAACAGCATGCTGTCTATCCCACTGTTCATTGAGTAGGAATATGCTAAGTAATATTGCAATAATTAGGAAAAATTTTTGATTGTTCATCGGGTTTAGTTTTTAATTAAAGTTAAGTTATTTTTTTGGCACAGGATCAAAGCCACCATCATGCCAAGGATGACATTTTCCTATGCGTTTTGCGCTCAGTATAAAGCCTTTGATTAGTCCATGTTCCTTGACAGAGTCATAAGCATATTCTGAGCATGTAGGCTGAAAACGACAATTAGAGCCAAGCAAGGGGCTGATAAATAGTTGATAGAATTTAATCGGTATTAATAATAGGTAGCGCATTACTTAGCCACCACCTTATTAAACAAATTTAATAAATCCTGAACTATAAGGGCGTTGTTGGCTGGCTTAGAGTGCTTAGCCATAACCACGAATTCCCAATTATCCAGCTGAGCTCGATTCTGTCTAAAGGTTTCACGCGCTAAACGCTTAAAGCGATTACGATCAACCGCTAGACGATGTACTTTTTTAGAAATTGCAAGACCGAGCTTAGCTCGAGAATCTTCAGTCTTAATAGACATAACCTGCCAATATTTTCCCCTAGTCATTTTTCCATCATTAAAAATGGATTTATATTCACTAGGTTTTAATACTTTAGATTGGCGGGTTAATCTAAAAGACATCTGAAATAAGGATTAAGCTGTTAAGCGCTTACGTCCTTTTCTTCTACGTGCATTGACAATCGCACGACCTGCTTTAGTGCTCATTCTTGATCTGAAACCGTGCTTACGCTTACGCTTGATAACACTAGGTTGAAAGGTTCTCTTTTGCTTCATAATGGAGTTTGTTCAATAAAATCTTGCAATTTTACCATAAATTAATCTGTTTTGCATTAACTGTGACGAATATAGCTTCTATACTTATAAGGTGCTACAATGACCCCTATTTAAGGTTTTAGGCAAGGGTACTAATGGATTTGGTTTACTGGTTAATGCTCTTAAAAGCGCCTCATTTGGGCATTAAAACATTTTATAAGGCATTAAAACACTTTGAATCACCACAACAAGTTTTTCTTGCCAGTCATAGTGACAGGCTAAATACAGGCCTATTTAAAAAACAAACACTGGATTATCTTGGCTCTGCTGATGCCAGTCTTGTTCAGTCAGATCTTGATTGGATGCAAGCAGATGATTGTTATATCTTAACGTTAATTGACGAGCGTTATCCACCTCAGCTAAAAACTATTTCTGACCCACCACCTATACTTTATGTCAGAGGTGATGTTGATTGCTTAAAAGATCCACAATTAGCCATTGTGGGGAGTCGAAACCCAACAACGGGCGGAAAACAAAATGCACAGCAATTTTCGGCCGATTTGGCCAAGCTAGGCTTGGTCATCACCTCTGGCATGGCCAGTGGCATTGATGCGCAAGCGCATATTGGTGCGTTAGAGCAGGGTGCAAAAACCATTGCTGTCTGTGGTACTGGGCTGGATAGAATTTATCCTGCAAAGCATAAGTCCTTAGCGCATCAAATTTCTATGCAAGGCGCGCTGGTTTCTGAATTTTCTATTGGTACAGCGCCCATGGCTAGTAATTTTCCTAGGCGTAATCGAATCATCAGTGGTTTGAGCTATGGCACACTAGTGGTAGAAGCGAGTATTAAAAGCGGCACCATGATTACTGCTAAACTCGCTGCTGATCAGGGTAAAGAAGTATTTGCTATTCCAAGCTCAATTCACAATCCTTTGGCACAGGGCTGTCACTATCTGATAAACCAGGGTGCAAAATTGGTTAGTAGTGTTAATGATATTGTTCAAGAGCTTCCAGAGGGCGTATTGAATGATATACTGCCAAAGAAAAATACCCATTCTATAAAAGAGATGGACAAAACAGGGTCTAAAGTATTAAAATGTCTGAGCTATGAACCTATGAGTGTTGATCAGTTGGTTGAAAAAACCAAACTCAGCCCACAGATAGTTTCACAGGAGTTGCTCTTATTGGAGCTGGATAGCAAGGTGGAAAAGACAAATGCACAAGGCTACGTATTAATTTAAATAAAATTTATGATATGACACATAATATTCTCGACGTTCTTACTTATATGTTCGACTATCTTTTCGAAGAAGCGGAACAGGACAATGCGCACGAAATTAATGACAGTGAGCTAAAAGCACACTTGTCAGAAGCTGGTTTTGATGTCGCAGGCATTGATAAAGCGCTAAGCTGGTTAGAGAACATCGCCACCTTACAAGACGGAAAAATCAAACCATTTGATCTGATTAATCAGACCAGCATGCGTATCTATACAGAAGCAGAGCAATCAAAGCTGGATTCGAAGGCGCGTGGATTTTTACTGTTTATGGAGAACGTTGGTCAGCTTGATGCTAATCAGCGTGAAATGATTATTGAACAAGTGATGTCACTTGGTGATACAGGGATTGATCTTGAAGATCTTAAATGGGTGGTAATGATGGTTCTGGGTAATAGTACAGATGGCGAGATATCCGCACAATGGCTTGAGTCTATTGTTTTTCTTGATGAAAACCGCACTCTACAATAATGGCTAAAAATTTAGTTATTGTTGAGTCCCCTGCCAAAGCAAAAACCATTGAAAAATTCTTGGGTAAAGATTATGTCGTTAAGTCGAGTATTGGTCATATTCGCGATATGCCAAAAAAGAATATGGGCATCGATATCGAGAATAACTTCGAACCTACCTATGAAGTAACGGCAGATAAAAAGAAAGTCGTTGCCGAATTACGTAAAGCAGTTAAGTCAGCAGAAAAAGTATACCTCGCGACGGATGAGGATCGAGAGGGTGAGGCCATTGCTTGGCACCTATTAGAAACTCTAAAACTTCCAAGAGACACAGCGAGAATCGTATTTCATGAAATTACCAAAGGGGCTATTACTAGTGCCATTACCACGCCAAGAACAGTGGATTATCACTTGGTGGATGCGCAACAAGCGCGTCGAATTATTGATCGATTAGTAGGTTTTGAAATTTCGCCTGTACTTTGGCGCAAAATCTCTGGGGCACGTTCAGCAGGACGCGTGCAATCTCCGGTTATGCGTCTCGTGGTTGAAAGAGAAAGAGAAATCACTAAGCATACCTCTATATCTACTTACAAAGTCAAAGCTGAATTAGTCAACGATAGTGGTGAAGTGGCAGATGTTAAGCTGAATAAAGATTTTGATTCTAAAGAGGATGCACTGGCATTTACAACCAAGCTTTTATCAGCAGATTTAACAGTTGCCTCTATTGAGAAAAAACCTTCAAAGCGCTCACCAAAAGCGCCATTTATTACTTCAACATTGCAACAAGAGGCCTCTCAAAAACTGGGATTTTCGGTTAAACAAACCATGACCATTGCCCAGAATTTATATCGTGAAGGTTCGATCACTTACATGAGAACAGATTCATTTAATTTATCAGAAACTGCAATTGAAGCAGCTGGAAAAGTTATTGAACAAGAATTTGGCGCTGAATATCACAATGTCAGACGCTTTAAAACTAAAGATTCTGGCGCACAAGAGGCGCACGAAGCAATCCGCCCAACAGATCTAACTAAGCCAAGTATTTATGGCGTAGATGAGCAAACAGCCAAGCTTTATAGCCTGATCTATAAGCGCACATTAGCGTCGCAAATGAGCGACGCTCAATTGCAAAAAACACAAATTAAAGTAACCGTATCAAATGCAGATGAGAAGTTCTTAGCAAATGGTGAAATTTTAACTTTTCCAGGTTTCTTAAAGGTTTACGATTATCTTTCTGCTGATGACAAATTACTACCTGATTTAAGCAAAGGTGATTCTCTGACACTGGCCAGCTTTTCTGCAAGAGAAAGCTTTTCTCGTGCTAAGCCGCGTTATACAGAAGCTTCGTTGGTTAAAAAAGTTGAAGAAATGGGTATCGGTAGACCGTCTACTTTTGCCACCATGGTTTCTACTGTTCAAGATCGTAATTACGTGACCAAGGAAACTCGAGAGGGTTATGAGCGTGAGTACGACCTAATTGAAATTCAAGACAATGCTGTAGTTGAATCAAGAGCCAGTGAAACAACAGGCGCTCAAAAAAAAAAACACTTCCCTACTAATGTCGCCTATTAGTTAAATGATTTCTTAGTGAAGAATTTCAGCAACATTATTGATTACGAATTTACAGCTAAATTAGAAAGTGATTTTGACACAGTGGCAACCCAAAATGTTCCCTGGAAACAAGTTGTCAAAAACTTCTATGATCCGTTTCATGCGCAAATTGAAGCAGCGGCAGATATCTCTAGAGAAGAGACACATGGTATGCGTGAATTGGGCGAAGATCCTAAATCAGGTAAACCGGTCAGTGTTCGATTCGGACGATATGGTGCGTTTGCACAAATTGGCCATAAGGATGACGAAGATAAGCCTACTTTTGCAGCGCTTAGAGGCACACTCGACATTGAAACCATCACACTGGATGAGGCATTAGAATTATTTAACATGCCTAGAACAGTTGGTGAAACAGAAGAATTTGGCGTTATCAAAGCTAACTACGGTCGCTTCGGTCCTTACATCCAATATGGCAAAAAATACGTTTCTCTTAAAGAGCACATTCCAGAAGAGGTTGATTTAGAAACAGCTTTAGAATTAATCGCAGCCAAAGAAAAATACGACGCAGAGCGCGTTATTAAGAAATTTGATGATTCTGAAATCCAAGTCTTAAATGGCCGTTTTGGCCCTTATGTTTGGAATGGAAAAAAACGCGGAAAAGGCCAGAAAAACATCACTATCAAGAAAGTATTCGGCGACAAAGAGCCAATTGATCTTACGTTGGAAGAGTGTAAGAAAGCTATTTCTGGGAAGCTTAAGCCAAAAACAAAAGCACGTAAAAAAGCAGCGCCTAAGAAAGCTCCAGCCAAAAAAACAGCCAGCAAAGTTACCAAGAAGCCCGCTAAGAAAAAGTAAGAGAGCGCCATAGCCTTATTATCACACAGCCTTCTTTTATTTTTGCGGTGTAAAATATAGAGCATTTATTATTAAATATAAGTTGTTATGTTACTAATTAGCGAAATAATGATTGGCAATCCCCAAATTGATGATTTTGAAGAATTGGTCGTTGTGCTGAAGGCTATTTCAAATGCATCTGATGAGCGTTTCTTTCGAATGGACGTCAAACCTGACTATCAAGATACACCAGAAAACTGGGAGGACCGTCTAGAGGCGGCATTTTACTAATGGGAAAATATCTAAACAAAGAGCAGATTTTTGACGCAGAAGATGGCGAAGATTTGTATGCAAATGAAGAGCAGTTAGTTGCACGCCTAGAATTTTTTGAAACACAACGCTCTGAGCAAACCCTTGAAACTCCAGTTGAAGACCGCATTAACACACTGCTTGAAATTGCACGTATTCAGGTTGAGCGCTACAAAGGTTCAGACGCTTGGGAAGTAGCTATGTTAGCCTTTGATCTGGCTAAAGAAAATGAGCTTTGGGAGCTAGCAACAGAGGCTTGTGATGCGATGTTTTTATCTGAAGGCCCTGATGCTTTAAAAGCACTCGGCCATGCCTTGTGGTTGGGAATTACTTTCCCGATTGATCCAGAAATCACAGTGGCGATGTTACAACATTTGGTGGAAGAATCACCTAAAGGTGCGGATACTAAAGCTTATGCAGCAGCAGTAGCACACTATATTGTTTCTATTCGACGTGGTGCAGATGATGATTTAACTTTTTTTGCCTCTCAAATGATTGCATCAGTTGCAGATGAGCATTCTCATGTGGCTGACCAGTCAACCTTTGATTTGTGGCGTAGAACTTTGCAACTAGATAAGCCAGAAGTATTTTTACCAAAACTTTCTAGTGCGGTTGAGCAGTTAGTTGGAGATAATTGGTGGGTTGATCGAGAAGCTATCATAGCTAAGCTTGATGCTGAAGGTAAGTAGTGAAAATTAAGATTTGTGGATTTACTCAGGCTCAAAATGCACGTGATGCATCTTTGCTTGGTATTGATGCAATAGGACTGGTTTTTTATGACAAATCTCCACGTTACGTAGAGATTGAACGCGCCTTAGAAATCGTTCAAGCCTTGCCACCCTTTATTAATCGCGTGGGTTTATTTGTCAATGCAGATTCTTATTATATTGATGAAGTACTGTGCGAAGTGCCACTTGACACCTTGCAATTCCATGGCGATGAAACCGCTGAAGAATGTCAGCAATATGGCCTACCTTTTATGAAGGCTTTGCGCGTTAACGAGCAAACAAACATCCCTAAACTAGCGCAAGACTACCACCAAGCTAGCGGCTTGTTGCTGGATGCTTATAATTCCACCACTTACGGCGGCACTGGAGAGAGTTTTGATTGGTCATTAGCCAAGGTTGATATTGATTTTCCTATTATTTTGGCAGGTGGGCTCAATCCTGAAACGGTGGGTAAAGCGATTCAGCAAGTGAACCCCTATGCAGTTGATGTATCAAGCGGTGTAGAAAGCTCTAAGGGCATTAAAGATATTCAAAAAATTCAACAGTTTATTCAACAAGCGAACCTATGAGTAATTACAACTTGCCAGATGATAGTGGCCATTTCGATCAATTTGGCGGTGCATTTATGCCAGAAACGTTAGTAGCTGCTGTTACTGAACTAAAAGAAGCTTACGAAAAATATAAAGACGACCCAGAATTTCTAGCAGAATTTGAACATGACCTTAAGCACTACGTAGGCCGCTCTACACCGCTTTACCATGCAAAAAATTTAAGCAAAAAATTAGGCGGCGCCCAAATACATTTAAAACGTGAAGACTTAAACCATACCGGTGCACACAAAATAAACAACACCATTGGCCAAGTTTTATTAGCAAAACGCCTTGGTAAAACTCGAATTATTGCTGAAACTGGTGCAGGCCAACACGGTGTTGCGACCGCAACCGTTGCTGCTCGTTTAGGTCTAGAGTGTGTGGTTTATATGGGTGAGGTCGATGTTGCTCGCCAAGCCTTAAATGTGTTCCGTATGAAACTACTCGGTGCAACAGTTGTTCCCGTATCTTCTGGCTCAAAAACTTTAAAAGATGCACTTAATGAAGCGATGCGTGATTGGGTAACCAATATTGATGATACTTTTTACATCATCGGAACCGTAGCCGGGCCTCATCCTTATCCGATGATGGTGCGTGATTTTCAAAGTGTTATCGGCAAAGAGGCTAAAAAACAGTTTGCTGATCAAGTCGGCGGCCTTCCAGATGCATTAGTAGCTTGTGTGGGCGGCGGTTCAAACGCTATTGGACTTTTTCATGAATTTATTGATGATACATCCGTTGATATCATCGGCGTTGAAGCAGCTGGATACGGCTTAGAAAAAGGCCCTACTGCACATGCAGCACCTTTATGCGCCGGTAGTGTTGGTGTGCTTCATGGCAATCGAACTTATCTTATGGAAGATGAAAATGGCCAGATTATTGAAGGTCATTCAATTTCAGCTGGATTAGATTATCCAGGGGTTGGGCCAGAGCATGCTTACTTAAAAGATTCAGGTCGGGCACAGTATGTTGCTATTACTGACGAAGAAGCACTGGATGCTTTTCACACACTTACTAAAGTAGAAGGTATCTTGCCTGCATTGGAATCTTCGCACGCAGTGGCTTATGCAATTAAGCTTGCTCAAGAATTAACACCGGATAAACATATTATCGTCAACCTCTCGGGGCGTGGCGATAAAGATATTCATA